>CAIYWF010000223.1 GCA_903929845.1 uncultured Chlorobiaceae bacterium
ATATCCCTTATAAATGGGATTGCTAAGTTGTAATTAATTCTTCTTATTTATGTGCTGAATATTTCATCAAATACTTGTGGATGAATATCAGTATTACTGAATATTTCTGCTTTCCAAATTTATAATACACTCGAAATGTTTTCTGTTATTAAGAATGTTATTTTTGAAAATATTTTTTCACGATGTTGTTGCTACTGTAATGCGCATCTTGATGTGAAAGATTTTGTTTTTCTGTAGTGCTTTAATACATAGTAAAGCATAATGCAGAATAGCCGATTCTTGAAAGTATAGACTCGGCTTTTTTGTTAATAATATTTTCAAATAATAGAGAACTGTTAATATGAATAAAATTAATCCTGTAATTCTTGTTCTTGGAAGTTTGGTGTTTAGTAATGCTAATCTTCAAGCTGCTGAGACTAAAATTCCGGCACCTCATTCTGCAGTAACAATTCAGGCTACTGATGAGGAAAACAAAGTTGAGAATCAATCCGACCAGAATCTTTTTGATTCAACTGGTTCAACTCCTGGTTCAAATAACAGTACAACATCTGTCGACACAGCACCAGTCACCCATGCTGATTTAGAGGGAGTACAAACCCAAATCAATATTCTTCAGGAGCAGTGGCAACGAAAACTGGATAAGGGCACTGTGTTGTCCACTCGGAACGCAAATCTCAGTGGCAGCTTTACGGTGAACTACGGATTCAATAACGGCAATATAACGAGTGCCGGGGTAAACGATGGTTTCAAAGCTGGTATAACCTCTCTTGGGTTCAAAGGCAACCTGCACAGGGACTACGAAGCAGGAAAAAACATTGATTATGCTTTCACTATTGGATCAGATAAAACCACGTTTAATCTCCTTCCAAGTGATCTCTATCTGAGCTATCAGATACTGCCGTCGCTTGACCCGGAAAAACCGTTACTGAATGTTACGGTGGGACAGCAGAAAAAGCCGTTTGGACTTGAAGCAACAACCAGTGATGACAAGAAACCGACGGTTACAGTTGCCCAGTTTGCATCAACCATGAAACTCAACGAACGTGATCTCGGCCTTCTTATCCACGGTGATCTTTTCCCTGTGAATGACTACGGGTTCAAATATCGAGTTCCACTGATTGAGTACAACTTTATGGTGCTGAACGGAAATGGCCCGATTGGATCTGGTAACCTGACAAACGCCGATAATTCTGAGGATCTGTTGGGCAGGTTCGTGTTAAATGCACCGGTTGAATACAATAATCCGTTGCGCGGTCTCTCTGTTGGTACCTCCTTCTACCATGGCCGGAAAACTACGAGCATCACTAATAATAATGTTGCGGTGGCATCGAAAGGAGACCGGAATCGCTTTGGTGCCGATATCGCCTATGTAAATACTCCTATAGGTTTCACCTATGAATATGCTCAGGCGAAAGACCCGGTTGCCGTAACAGTCAACAAAATATCAGTGTTAAATTCTACGAAAAGCGATTCCCAAACATTTACTCTGTTTTACAACTTTGGTGAACAGTTTGTTAAGGGATTCGTGCAGCAGGATCGTTATGATGACTGGTGGCCTACCAGTTATCAGCCGTTTTTTCGAATTGATCGCCTGACTCCGGATACTTCCCTAAGGTCTACCCATACAGACGTTTATACCCTTGGTTTCAACTGGTTTTTTGCCGAAACCACCAAGCTGCAGATCAACTACAATAGAACTCTGTCATATGTAAATAACAATAAGTCCAGTCCTGACAATGCTTTTGTAGCGCAGTTCCAGTTTGGATTTTAATCTGAAGTCAGATACGAAACCAAAATACATCACAAGAACAGTTTAACGTTAATACACAATCAGAGGAAACAGACATGAGAAAAATAGCTTCAGTATTCCTTCTAATAGGGATCATGACAACACTTATATCCGGTACGGCTCTATCGGCAGACAAGCCAAAGGTTATTCGCATAGGCTGCACTGGTTCGAATAGGCCGATTCCTGGAAATGCCTTTGGTATTCTTTATCAGTTGCATCTTCTTGAAGAGGAGTTCAAGAAGGACGGTATTCAGGTGGAGTGGAATGTTTTTAAAGGAGCGGGTCCTGCTTCCAATGAAGCGCTGGCAAACGACGCAGTTGATTTTGTTACATTCGGCGATCTTCCTTCCATCATAGGGCGTGCTCAGGGCAAAATCAAGTTGCTGGCGATTCACGAAACGCGCCGTGCAGCGTATACAATTGTACAGCCTGAATCAAAAGCGAAGTCAATTGCTGATCTGAAAGGGAAAAAATGGGGGGTATCCTATGGCACTTCAAGTCACCTGTACTTCAGCAAGCTGGTTGATAAATTCGGTTTCAAAGAAAGTGATTTCAAGCCAATCAACTTTTCCAGTGGAGATGGCAAGGCCGCTTTTCTTGCCAAGGAGATCGATGCTCTCAATGTTGGCAGCGAGGTGGTTGACTATCTGGCACTTAATCAGGGAAAAGTTATCTATGGAACCGACAAAGCACCGGAACTTAAGGGTACTGCGGGTCTGGTTGTAACAGAGGCTTTTGCCAAGAAATACCCCGAGATCACGTATCGTTTTGTAAAAACGTTTGTCAGAGCGGCCAAGCTTGGTTCAGAACCTGCAAACCGTGAGAAGACCCTCTCTCTCTGGGCAGCAACCGGAACGCCACTCTCCACGTACAAGAAGGAGTATGCAAACATCCCGCTCGCTTTGATCCTCGATCCGATCCCTGATGAATACACGATTTCCCATCTGAAGGACGGTATCAAGTTCTCCAAGGAAAAAGGGATTATCAGGAAGGCGTTTACATTTGAGGAATGGTATGACGGCAGCTACCTGAATAGGGCATTGAAGGAATTGAAGCTGGAAAAATACTGGCCCGCCTCTGATATCAACGGGAAACCAACTCCGCGATAGTACGGCAATATTTTCTTGGCGCCTGTCAGAGGGTAAGGCATGGCAGGCGCCAATGTTGAAATGAAATTAAGGATACGATATAAACGGCCATGAAAAAATTGATAACGCTGATCCTGGGCCTTGTGCTCCCCGTTCTGATCCTGATCGGCATGGAAGTTGTCGCACGCTTCGAATTGACGACAAGTCAACTATTCGTTGAGCCAAAAGTGATTTTTGAAACACTGCTGGATTTGATCAAGGGGGACGAGTTGTTCATCAATCTCGGTATAAGTACCCTTCGTGTTTTCATCGGATTTGTTCTTGGCGGCGCTGCTGGTCTGCTTTTCGGTACGGTCATGGGAATTTCCCGGACATTTGAGTCATATGTCGGGCCAATCTTCAACGCATTGCGCCAGGTTCCGGTTTTGGCATGGATACCCTTGTTTATTATCTGGGTCGGTATTGACGAAGGCTTTAAAATCACCTTCATCGCCGTCACCGCATTCTTTCCCATGGCACTTAATACCTGCGAGGGTGTAAAAGGGGTCTCTAAATCACACCTGGAAGTTGGTGCGGTATTAGAATTCAATCGCTTTAAGCAGCTCAGTACGATTATCATTCCAGCGTCACTTCCTGCCATCTTTACCGGTTTGCGGCTGGTGCTCAGTATTACCTGGATGGCTGTAGTTGGTGCAGAACTTGTGGCTTCCAGCGAAGGGATCGGCTATATGATGTATCGGGCCCGTCAGCAACTTCAGGTGGACACGGTGCTTGTCTGCATTCTTGCAGTAGGTTTAACGGGATATACCATGAATATCTTGCTGGAGCAAATAGAGCACTATTTCCTTCGCAGGCGCAAAGTGGCGGAGTAAACAATGAGTGAACAGGGGGTATGGATATGGATGTAAACAAAGAGGTATTGAAACTTCGCGGCCTGGTTGTCCCGCTTGCACTGCTTGCCGTGTGGTGGATCATAACTAAAAATGAGTGGGTTTCAGCAGTGTTCCTCCCACTACCGGAAACAGTGGCTGCAACATTTGTCAAACTGTTTTTAAAGGGTAAGATATTTGTCGATCTGAATGAAAGTATCACCAAGGTCGCCAAAGGTTTCCTTGTTGGAATCACAGCAGGTTTTTTACTAGGTACGGCAATGGGATTGTCCAGTACGCTTGAAAAGTTATTTGGGCCGTTGTTCAATGCTGTCAGGCAGGTGCCTATTCTGGGCTGGATTCCTGTTCTTATTCTGATTTTCGGTTTGACTGAACTGGCTAAAATAATTTTCATCGCACTGGGTGCCTTTTACCCCATGACGCTCAACACATTTGACGGATGTCGCCAGTTGAAAAAAGAGTATTTGGAAGTTGCCCGGGTTTTTGAATTCAACAAGCCCAGGCTTTTGTGGCGATTCATTCTCCCATCGGCACTCCCGTCCATACTGTCAGGCATCCGGGTTAGCATGAGTGAGGCGTGGATGCTGGTAATCGGTGCGGAGATATTTTTCAAAACCCGCGGTGGTCTTGGTGATATGATGTGGGAGGCGAAAACCAGGGTACAGATGGATATTGTGTTTATAACCATACTGATAATAGGCTTGATTGGTTTCATACTTAATTATGTCATGAAAATACTTGAGAACCGCCTGTTGCGCTGGCGGATCAGTAACTGAAAAAAAGGGATGTTATGACACAACGAGGAACTCTTGATATTGTAAATCTGAAGAAAACATTTAACGTCAACGGTAATACGACACCGGTCCTTGAAAATATCAACTTGAAAGTCAAGCAGGGAGAATTTGTTTCAATTATCGGACCGAGCGGTTGCGGAAAGACGACGTTGCTGCGTCTGGTCATAGGGTTGGAAAATTCCTACGAGGGACAAATTCTCCTTGACGGCAAACGCATTAATGGGCCGGGGTTGGATCGTGGCGTCGTCTTTCAGGATCACCGACTGTTGCCTTGGCTGACCGTCGAGCGCAACGTAGGGCTCGGTCTTGAAGGCAAGCGCAACGGTAAAGTCGTGAACAAGGAGATAGTACAGGCGCATCTTAAACTCGTCGGCCTGCAAGGCTTTGAGAAGGTCTACCCGGCACAACTGTCAGGTGGTATGGCACAGCGCGCTGCAATTGCCCGTGCTCTCGTCAATCAGCCTGAACTCCTGCTTCTTGACGAACCGCTTGGAGCTCTGGATGCGCTGACCCGAATGTATATGCAGCTGGAACTGGAGAAAATCTGGAAACGAGAAGCTCAAGTTACCATGATTATGATCACTCACGATGTTGAAGAGGCTGTATACCTCAGTGACAAAGTTGTGATCATGTCGAGCCGTCCCGGTACTATCAAGAAAATCATCCCGGTGGAACTGCCGAGACCGCGTGATCGGGCGAGTTATGACTTTATGAAGCTGAAAGAAGAAATCCTTGAAGAGTTCCAGCTCCATGCCGAGAATGTTTTTAGTTACGCAATTTGAAGGAGTCAAGCACCTCTCGGTCTGGGATATATCTGTCAGTGTTGATGTGAAGTCATTGACCTATTCCATTGTTGTTCTGAAAGAGGTTGGTGATCTGGATAAAGAGGTGATTCTGACCATTGAACAGCTTGTGGGTTGAGGTCTCTTCAAATATAATCAGGTTGTCTGACGTAATAGTTCAACTTCAGCACAAAAAAAAGGAGATTAAAAAAATGGGACAAAAAAGCGAAGGTACATTTTATTTTGCCGGAGTCGATATCGGTTCCAATTCGGCTAAATCTGTCATTCTAAAGGATGAGCAGATTATTGGTCAAGCGATCGTTCCGACAAAAGCAGACGTGGAAAAAAGTGGTAAAGCAGCATTGTTTGCCGCTTTGGAGTCGGCCGGTATTTCCGCTGAAGATCTGAGCTATACTGTGGCTACCGGTTACGGCAGGATATCGGCATCATACGCCGATGAAGTAATTACTGAAATTACCTGCCATGCCAAGGGAGCTCATTATTTCTTCCCGAATGCCACGGCAATCATCGATATCGGCGGGCAGGACAGCAAGGCGATCAAGCTGGATCACCATGGCAACGTTGCTGATTTTGTCATGAACGACAAATGCGCTGCAGGTACCGGCAAGTTTCTTGAGGTGATCGCGCGGGCGCTTGAGGTGTCGATCGACGATCTCAGTCTTAAAACCCTTGCAGGAGACTTCGCCTGCCCCATTAACAGCACCTGTGCCATTTTTGCGGAATCTGAAGTTATCTCGCTGCTCGCTAGCGGTGAGAAAGAAGCAAATATCGTCAAAGGTCTTCACTACGCTGTTGCCAAGCGGGTTTCGACACTGTTTTCCCGCATCGGAAGCAAGGATGGAGAAAAGGTTTTTACGGGGGGAGTGGCCAAAAATGCCGGTCTGAGATCAGCTCTGGAAGAAGTTCTTGGTACGACACTGTTAGTGTCACTGGTAGACCCTCAATTAAATGGTGCGGTCGGAGCTGCTATTCTGGCTCGCACAAACAAGCTTGAAGAATTGGAGTATGAACATGCCTGAAACATTGAAACGATTTGAAGAAGCACTTGAGCATCGGCCGGGAGAGCTTGTAGAGGCTCGTCAAAATGGCAAAAAAGTTGTTGGAGTATTCTGTTGCTATACCCCTCTTGAGATCATTCACTCTTTGGGATTGATTCCGCTAAAACTCGGTTGGGGTGGCGATGACGAACTGGCCGAACAGGGGATAGAGTACATAACTAATATTCAGTGCCCCTACGTCCGCCAAACCATCGGTGTCTTCAAGGAGGGCAAAAACCCTTATGCCGTCAATACCGATGTCATCACCATTTCAGCCGTGTGCCTTCAGGAGTACCGTATGGTTGAAGTACTGAGGTACTATTTTGGCAAGGAGACTCTGACTTTATCGGTGCCGAAGAATTATTATCTCCCCGAAGGGAAAGAATTCTTTGAAAAGGAGGTCGAGGGATTCACCGCCGAACTGGAAAAAATTGCCGGTAGAAAACTCGATCCGGATTTGCTACGTGCATCTGTTGACCTGTATGCGGACATCCGTAACAATACCGCCGAGATCTATGACTATCTGGCACTGGATTACAGCCCCATAACATGGAAGCAGGTCATTACAGTGATCCATGCCGGTTTCTATCTCTCTCCTGAAAAGCATCTCTCTCTGCTGAAAGAACTGAACAGCGAACTGAAAACCATCCAGATGTCAGAAAAGGTCAGGCCGATAAACTCTGTTCGGCTAATGATATCCGGCTCCATTATTGCTCCCGGCAACACGAAGATCATAGATGTGCTTGAAGAGTTGGGGGTCACGGTTGTCGCCGATGATATCTGCTCCGGACAGAGGACCTTTGCTGGTTTTACCGTGAAGGAACCGACTCTTGCCGGTCTTGCCGAAGCTTATCTTGACAGAATACCCTGTGCAGCACAGCTCTACCCGGATCAGAAAACCGACAAGCGCCTGGAGAATATTTTCCGGCAAATCAAAGATCATCGTGCCGACGGTGTCCTTTACCATACGCTCAGATTTTGCGATCCCTACACATTCCGCGTCCAGGAAAACAAGGAACTCCTCGATGCCAAAGATATCCCGTTCCTTCAGCTACATACCGATTATGGCGCTAACGATATCGGTCAATTGCATACTCGCATTCAAGCCCAGATGGAAATAATCAAACGCAGAAAAAAGGAGGTACACCATGCCAGATCACAAAAAGCAGTATAAGGATAAGGTACTCACCAAGGCCTACGAGGATTTTGTCAACGAGAACAAGGAGTATCTCGAGAAGGCACGGAATATCTTTCTGAAGGAAAAAGGGCTTACTTTTCGGGATGGCACCTATCTGTCACCCGAATATATCTGGGACTGGATCTTTGTGAAAGATGCCCCGGAAAAGTATCCAAATATTTTCATCGGTTTTCAAGGGTATGATCTGGAATCACCCAGTGTTGTTAAATTCATTTATCTCTATTACAGCTTTTATGATCGCCTGATCGCCGCAAGTGATAACGGTGTCCTGATCGTGAACCGCAAAGAGACAATCCCGGATATGTTTTACGCTCTTGGCAGCATACCGATCAGGGGTGGTGCAGGAGCAGCACTCAGGCATCAGTCGCTCTCAGTTGTTCCTGATAATTTTGAAGCTTGTGGCGCAGGTTCTGCCTGGGCCTGGAAGGACAATCGGATCCCGTTCGGTGCGCAAGTCGTGCCAACTGGTGTTCACTGTTACGACACACCCAATAATGCCCTTGCAGTTCACCGCGCAGGCAAGGTTGATATACCGATCTTTTATCTGGATAACCCCATTGGTTCAGGTGACGCGGAATGGGCCATCGACTACCGGGTGAAGACGTTGCGCAGGGCGGCAGAAGAAATCGCCAAGCTGAATGGAGCAACAGTCGATGATGAACGCTTGAGACGTGAAATAATCATCGGTAACAAGGTTAGAAAAGCCGTCTGGCGGATATACGAGGTACAGGCAGAAAGCGATCAACCTCCATTCACAGCACATGAGTTCGAAACAATCATTCATGCCGGTCACAACTGGGCCGGAGAACCTGAGGCGTTTCAGGAGGTATTGGAGGGTATCGCTGTAGAGGCTAAGGAGAGGCAATCCCATAAAGTTCATGGTACTGTGAATCATAAAAATCCTGTCAGGATCTTTGTTGGTGGTGCCTGCACCCATTTCAGGCCTCTGATCGGCCATACTTCAGGAGCGGTGCCGGTAGGCGTAGAATGGTTTCTGGTACCATCCCACGGCAGCCTGAATGAAGAAGGCGATCCCTTTAGAGCTCTGGTGGAGGGTTTACCCCTGAAATCCCTGACAGTTCCTTTGGAAGAACATGCGGATTGGATCGTGGATCGCATCAAAGAGTCTCGGGCGGAAGGTTTCATTTATGGTTATAAATGGGGGTGTAACTTTGCTTCATCAGCCGCGCTCGTGATCAGCGATGTGGTAAAGAAAAAGACTGGCATTCCCACTTTGATCATGGAGACTGACTTTATCGCCAAGCAGGCCAACGAGTCTGGTGGAGGTCTTACCCGTGTCGAGGCTTTCATTGAGATTCTCAAGCAGAATAAGCGCCTGAAGGGCGGCGTTCCCGAGAAACGACACATTAAAAAGCCAAACTACAATTCAGCTCATGTCGTTGTTGAGTGATTATTTTGGAACAGTTGATATTTGTGTTTGACAAAACGCATTGTTTTTTTTGTCAAAAAAACTGAAAAAAACCGTCAATACATATTATCTGCTTGTAAATAAGAGGGTTAAACAATGAATAATAAACTTAAAATCGTTTCTCTTACGATTATCACAATAGTTGTAGCTGGAGTTTTATGGTTTGTTATTAATCCAGTCAAGCCAAAGACAGAAAATGTTACAATTCGAGTACTTGAATCTACTGAGCCAACCCAGTGGGAACTTGCAAAAAAACTGACAGGGAGGGATATTCTTGCAGAAGAAGGTGTGACGCTCGAATCGATTCGTTCTGTTCAGAGTGGTGGTGGTACTGTTGCACTCCAGGCGCTTTTGGCTGATAATGTCGATACGGCCAGTTCGGCATGGCCGACATGGATTAATATTATTGCACGTGGCGGTAAAATCAAGGCGCTTCTCGGAACTATTGTTTCGACAAAAGACAATAGAAGCGGCAACAGTGGTCTTTTGGTTCTTGAGGAAAGTAACATAAGAACTTATAAAGGATCTTGTTGGTAAACGGATTGCCGTCAATGTGCTGGGAGCAGAAGCTGATTATGTTATTCGGCAGTACCTGAAAAACAATGGAGTTTCAATTTCCGAGGTGGAGTTGGTTGTAGTGCCGGCAGTAAATCAGGAACAAATGCTTCGTAGTAAGCAGGTTGATGCGGCAGCATGGACAACCAGTGGAGGTACCTATTTTGAGATGACTGTCGAAAAAGGCGGGGTACGTGAAGTTCCGGGTACAAGAAACTACGATGTCAAGGGAGAGAGCGTTCGCCATGGCATTGGTTTCAGAAACGACTTTATTGCAAAACATCCTGATGTCGTCAGGCAGTACATCCGTGCTTATGATGTTGCAAGGCGTATCGTCTATGATGCATTTCAGAAAGATCCGGAGCGGGTAAAAAAAGCTTATGCCGATATTTCTGTCGGGAAAGGAGGTAATCCTAAGCTGGCAAAGTATTACCAGGCTACCAGTTGGACTCCCGCCTTCCCGTTTATCCGTGACCAGGATTTCCAGTGGTGGATTGACCGATTTATAGAGAATGGAGTCCTGAAACCCGGACAGATAAAACCATCCGATGTTTATACCAATGAATTTAATCCATTGTATAGAAAATAATGAAGCATACTATCACCTGCCAGCAAGCGCAACGACGTGAAGAGTCTTGTTGGCAAATTGGCATATTCGTCGGGGAGAGTTTCTGATATGCGTAATATTTTCCGACTTACGGCTTTTGTAAAACCCTATCGAAAACAGGCATTAGTTTCGCTGTTGCTGCTTACAGCCGTGGTGGGAATGGACTTGAGTATTCCTCGTCTTATCCAGAAAATCATTGATAAGGGCATTCATCAGCAAAATCAACAGGTGGTTATTGATACAGGCCTGCTGATGCTCGGGATCACTTTCCTGAGTGTTTTTTTTGCAGTTGGTTCACACATACTCTCTGTCAGGGTAGGCGAGAGCGTTGCCCGCGATATTCGTGAAGCACTGTTTCTCAAAATTCAATCCTTTTCATTTGGAAACATCGACAGACTGAACACCGGGCAGCTTATGGTACGTCTTTCGAGCGATACTTCAGCCGTGCAGCGTGTAGCACAGGTGACGCTGCGCATCGGTACCCGATCCACATTGCTGATGATCGGCAGCCTTATCCTGATGATTAAAACAAGCAGCACCCTTGCACTGACTATTCTGCCATTACTGCTCATAACGTCTGTGCTTATCGTCTTTTTTGTGATGAAGATGGAGCCGCTTTGGTGCTCAGTACAGCGACAGCTCGATCGTTTGAGTACCGTGCTGCAGGAAAATATTGCAGGGATACGGTTGATCAAGGCTTTTGTCAGGGGCACATTTGAGTTTGCCCGTTTTAACAAGGCAAATCAGGCCTTTTCACTCGACTCGATAAGAGTCATGAAGTTCATGGCGAGTATGCCGCCGCTGTTGACACTCTGTATTAACGCAGGTATGGTTCTGGTGATATGGGTGGGAGGGCTTGATGCTATCCGTGGTGAGTTGACGATCGGGCAGGTTGTGGCGTTCACGAATTACCTGCTGACAACCATGGCTCCACTGATTTTTATGGCCAATTTGGGGAATGCCTGGGCAGGAGGTATTGCCTCATCCAAACGGATTACCGATGTGCTCAATATTCTTCCAGATATCCATGATAATGCTGGAGCAAAGAGGATGCAGGAAGGTACGGCGGGGAGGATCGTTTTCGAAAATGTCTCTTTCCGCTATAATAGAGAGTCGGACACTCTGCTCCTCGAAGCAATCAGTTTTGTTGCTGAGCCGGGCAAAACTCTTGCAGTTCTCGGAGCCACAGGTGCAGGAAAATCAAGCCTTGTAAACCTCATTCCACGGTTTTACGATGTCTCTTCAGGCAGGATTATGATTGACGGGATCGATATCAGGGAGGTAACACAGGACTCCCTTCTTAAAAGGCTTTCTATTGTTCCCCAGGAGACAATTCTCTTTTCGGGTACCATTCGTGACAATATTCGTTACGGAGTGCCGGGCGCCACCCATGAAGAGGTGATTCAGGCAGCCAAAACAGCCCAGGCTCATGATTTTATTCCTGGTTTGCCGCAAGGATATGATACCCGTGTTGAAGAGCGAGGCGTTAACCTGTCGGGAGGGCAGAAACAGCGGATTGCTCTTGCAAGGGCGTTACTTGCATCACCTGGAATTCTGATTCTTGATGATAGTACAAGCGCCGTTGATATTGACACGGAGATAAGAATACAGCATGAACTGGCGCGAATTCATGCCAACTGCACGCTGATTGTTGTTGCCCAGAGAGTCAGTTCGGTACTGAACGCCGACAAGATCATTGTGCTTGATAAAGGCCGCATTGTTGGGCAGGGTAGCCATGCTCTACTTATGCAGAGCTGTGCCATTTACCGGGAAATCTACGATTCACAGTTGGGTGGTGATCGGTCAAGGGATGAGGCCAATATAGTATTGGAGAGAGAGGAGTTCGCATGAGCAGCTACCAGAACAATGGACGAGATACCCGCAAGCATATCGGGATTGGTAATGCTGCTGTGCAACCCGGCAGAATTGAAAAGCCGAAAAATTCAACAGCGGCTGTTCAGCGGCTGCTTCGCTATCTCTCACCTTTCCGCATCAAATTATGGGCAGTTGCATTTCTGGTTATTTTTTACTCTCTGCTTGGTCTTGCTGGTCCTTACCTGATCGGTATTGCCATAGATCGCTTTATTCTGCAAAAAGATGTTGCTGGTCTTGAGAGCATTGCACTGTTGATGGTTGTGACCTATCTCTTGTATAACCTGTTCCAACTGATTGCAGGCTGGATTATGGCCAAAGTCTCTCAAACTGCCTTGCGACAATTAAGTGGCGACCTCTTCACGCACATACAGACGTTGCCTGTCAGTTATTTCGATCATAACTCTTCAGGTGGCTTGATGAGCAGGCTGACGAATGATATTGATGCCATTAATCAGGCGGTATCGCAAAACGTTACCTCACTGGTAGCGAGCGTTCTTTCTCTGATTGGTATCATGATTGCCATGTTTTTGCTTGATCGATGGCTTGCCTTGACGGCCCTCCTTGTTATTCCAGTCATGATCTGGTTTACGCAGTATGTTGCCCGCAATACCCGCAAGGGTTTCAGGGAGCTGCAGAAACAGCTTGGTGAGATGTACGGTGTTATGGAAGAGTCTATCAGCGGTCTGAAAGTGATCAAGGCATTCCGTCGTAACGCCGAAGTGATTGAGCGGTTTCAGAGTCAGAATGAGAAGGTTTTCAAAGCAGCCGTCTATGCCAATAGCTACGCCATGATGCTTATGCCATTGACCAATGTTCTTGGGAACCTTTTTGTGATCGTCATTGCTGCCGTTGGTGGGTGGATTGCCCTGAAAGGGTTGGCGACTGTCGGTGTTATTGCCACTTTTATCATCTATGGACAGAATTTTATACAGCTCCTTCGCCAGCTTGCGAATATGTATAACACCATTCAGTCAGCCCTTGCGGGTAGTGAGCGAATCTTTGAAATTCTTGATATTCCCTCAGAGGTTGATGTCTCACTCGAAACAGTCCCTCTGACGATTGCTGGAACTGTCAGTTTTGACCATGTGACCTTTGCCTATGAGAAGGGAGCGCCGGTTGTACGGGATATGACCTTTGTTGCAGAGCCGGGAAAAACAATTGCACTGGTTGGCCCAACCGGGGCAGGAAAAACCACCATCATCAACCTTCTGACCCGTTTTTATGAGATCAGTGGTGGAGTAATCACCATTGATGGCCGTGATATCCGGGAGTTTGGCAAGGCGGCCTTGCGCAGAAGGCTTGGTATAGTGCTTCAGGACACCTTTCTCTTTTCCGGCACTGTGATCGATAATATCCGTTTCGGTCGGCTTGATGCTAGCGATGAAGAGTGCATTCATGCGGCAGAGCTTGCTGAAGCTGACGAATTTATTCATCAGTTGCCCCAGGGATATCATACCGTTCTCTCAGAACGGGCAGGGAACCTGAGTCAGGGCCAGCGTCAGTTGCTGGCCATTACCAGAGTTATTTTGGCAAATCCAGATATCCTGATACTTGATGAAGCAACCAGCAGCGTCGATACACGGACAGAACTTCGTATTCAGAAGGCGCTTTTGAGACTCATGAAGGGAAGGACAAGCTTTGTAATTGCTCATCGGCTCAGCACCATTCGCGATGCAGATCAGGTACTGGTGATCGATAATGGTACCATTGCAGAAAAAGGAACACACCATGAACTGCTGCAGCAGAAGGGGATATACAGTAACCTTTACCTGAGTCAGTTCAAAGGACTGGTAACTCATAATGGAAACGGGCAGCAGAACTATGATCCTCCGGGGTAGTCCAGTAACACAATAACTGTAATTTGTATACCGTTATTGTGTTACTGGACTTGTCCATTATTATATTATTTTATAATCAGTTATTCAGCATTCACAAAGAAATTAGAGCGCCGCTAAATCCAGACAAAACGGGAAAATGCGGAAAAGGTTTATAGATGTGACAAATATAACAGAGGTGCCAGGAATTCAGTTTTTGACGGAACAAGCACAGGGAACAAGTACAACAATGAGAGAAAAAAAATATTCAATAGTGTTACTGCTTCTCGTCACTGCTCAGCCGGTTCACGCAGCCGAGCGAATGACTTGGGAGCAGTGCGCCAGTGAGGCTCGTCAGGCTCATCCCGACCTCTACAGCGCACTGGCGGTTCTGCAGCAAGCTGAATCGGACAAACGCATCACCAAAGGCGCACTGCTTCCACAGCTCAGTATCGGGGCAAGCTCTCAAGAGAGCGGCAGCACGGCAAAGGCAAGCAGCGTCTCATCACGCTTCAACTACTCCATTTCGGCTAATCAACTGCTTTTTGACGGCCACAAAACCGCAAATCTGGTGTCGAGCAATGAAGAATCGATCAAAGCTGCCCAGCAGAACTACAGAGCAATCTCTTCCGACGTCCGATTTTCCCTCCGCTCAGCATTCACCGAGCTGCTCAATGCGCAGGAACTTGTCGCTCTTGTCCGCGAGATTGCTGCCCGGCGCAGCAACAACGAACGGCTGATCAATCTTCGTTACCAGGGCGGCCGCGAACATATCGGTTCGCTTCGCCAGGCAGAGGCCGATCTCGCTTCAGCAACGTTCGAGGTATCGCAGGCAGAGCGCGGCCTTCTGCTCGCCCAGGCAAAACTCGCCTCGGCAATCGGCCGTGACCAGCATACTCCGCTCAGTGTTGAGGGTGCGTTCAGGGCCACAGAGCTCTCTGCGGTAAAGCCTGACATCGCTCTGCTTGCCAAACAACACCCGTTTTTTCAAGAGCTTGATGCACAAAGCAGGGCCGCCCGCTATGCGCTCGATGCATCCCGCAGCGCATTCGTCCCGCAGCTCTATCTCACCGCATCGGCCGGGCGCAGCGCCATTGACCAGCTCTCAGTCAATCCGGTGGACTGGAACGGCGGTGTTACGCTCTCCGTACCGATCTATGAAGGGGGAACCGGCCGGGCGCGGGTATCGCGGGCCATGGCGGTGCTGAGTCAGGATAACGCCCGTGAAAAGAGCGGCTATCTGCAGCTCTACGACAGCCTCGAAGAGAGCTGGAAGGGTTTTGTCGATGCACGTCAGTTGGTTATAGTGCGTAAAAAGTTTCTTGATGCAGCCGTTGAACGCTCGACCATCGCCAACGCGCAGTACTCAAACGGACTTTTGAGCTTCAACGAGTGGATTATTATCGAAAATAATCTTGTCAGTGCTAAAAAAGAGTATCTCAATGCC
>CAIYWF010000224.1 GCA_903929845.1 uncultured Chlorobiaceae bacterium
CAACAATAGGAACACAGGCCGCCTTGGCATGATTGATTGCCTCAATATTATGTGTCATAACACTATCATCAGCCGCAACAACAAGAATAACAATATCGGTCACTTGTGCACCCCTTGCCCGCATAGCAGTAAATGCTTCATGGCCAGGTGTATCAAGAAAAGTGATTTTTCTGTTACCATCCACAGTAACCTCGTAAGCTCCAATATGCTGAGTAATACCACCAGACTCACCAGCAACAACTTTGCTGTTTCGAATATGATCGAGCAGAGAGGTCTTGCCATGATCAACATGTCCCATGATTGTAACAACCGGGGGACGTGTCTGTAAATCAGCTTCTGCATCCTCCTCAACAATAACAGCCGTAGCCTCAATTTCAGAAATAAACTCTGCTTCAAAGCCGAATTCAAGAGCAATCAGCTCAATTGATTCTTTGTCTAATCGCTGATTGATCGTTACAAACTTGCCAAGAGCAAAACACTTCTGAATAATTTCCTTTGCCGTAATTCCCATAAGCTCCGCCAGCTCATGGGGAGAAGCATACTCGGTAACCCTTACAATCATCCGCTGCAACTCACGAAACGCCTCATCTTCCTCATGTTCACGCTCTCGCTCATTTCGGCGCATCTTGCGGAATTTCTGACGCGAACCAGTCCCGCTGCGATCATCAATAACGCTGATCGTTTTCTGAATATTCGCAGAAATTACCTTATCATCGACTTCCGGCTTTTTTTTCTTCTTTCCTTTTTTCTTTTTGATCGAAGAACTCTCAGTGGTTAACGGCTTCGGCTTCGCTTCAACAGCAGCTTTAACCGGTTTTTTTGCAGCAACCACTTTCTCTTCTTCACGGGGTTGTTCTGGAACCTTTGTTTCAAACTCGTCTTTCAAAGCTTCAGCCTGCTCCTGGAAATTCTTTTTCCGGTTTTTTTTATTCCTGCCTGCCAGCATATCAAGGGTTCCAAGCACCGTAAGACCACCCATCATCTGGGGAGAATCAAAAGAAACCAGATGTTCATTGACCAAAGGCTCCTCTTTTATTGGCTCTAATTCGTCAATTTCAATGACCTCAGGCACTTCTGGTTCTGCAAGAAGCTCAGGGGGCTCATATAGTTCAGGTGACTCGGATGACTCTGGAGATTCCTCAGAAGGGATTTCCTGCTGTAACGGCGATTCCGGAAGATCCTCTGTGACTAAGGCAGCAACAACCTCTTTTTTATCTTCATGAACAACCGGCGCTGGAGCCGGGGAAGTTGCCGGAGATAGCAATGTTGCCTGGACTGGCGGAGTTGCAATAGTTACCGGAGTAACCGGGATTGGCGGAGGACTGAGAGTTTCGCTAAGATGCTGCTCTTTTTCATAGGTTTTCCGTGACTGTTCTTCAAGCCTCGACAAGCGCCTCTCCTTCTCTGCCCTTATTTTTTTCGTCTCATCGACCATTTTCTTTTCAACACTGAAATGGCCGAAAATCAAACTGTGTATCTCTTCACTCACCATAGAGGATGTAGAGGCCACCCGGACTCCTTCCTGCTTGACAAAAAGTAATACTTCCTGCGGGCTTACCTGCAGTTCTCTTGCTATATCACTTATCCGATATTTCTTTTCCATGTCCTCAAGCTCCATTACATCCTCCTCTGGATTTATAAACTCTTTACTACTTTAGCAATGCTCAGTCTATGCACGATGCTCATGATTCATCAGCCGTCAATTCATCCGACTCCATGTCTGTAGTCTCATCATCAAAAAGGCCCTGCAAATCTGCCTCGGTGAACTGCTCCATTACCGTTTTATAGATATTTTCAGCAATCTTCTTCCAATAGCGCTTTTCATCGTCGGTCACTTTTCGTTCCCGTGGTTTTACGCTGCTTTTATAACTTTTACCAAAAACCGTCTGTTCTTCTGTCTTAGACGATCCCAGAAGAGAGAGCTCAATCTCATCAACTCCAGCTTTCAGTACTTTTTTGGCCGTGTCAAGACCGCCATCCAAAAGCTGGTAAATCATATCATCACCAAACTCTTCACGAAACTCGATAATATCAATATCCGTAGGATCTTCTGTCGATTTATCGATGACATCCCGATACACATCTATCTCATATCCGGTAAGCTTTTCCGCCAAATGGATATTATTGCCATTTTTGCCGATTGCATATTTAATCTGGTCAGGCTTGAGCATCACCCTTGCT
The DNA here is from genome assembly GCA_903929845.1 of uncultured Chlorobiaceae bacterium. Taxonomy (GTDB): domain Bacteria; phylum Bacteroidota; class Chlorobiia; order Chlorobiales; family Chlorobiaceae; genus Chlorobium. Next base: position 2,182 of record CAIYWF010000224.1, read on the forward strand.
TTCCGGGTTTTCATATCCGCATGAACAGTCAGAGGATCTATTTTGGCTGGCTGCATCGCCCTTGAAATATAAATCTGTGGCTCATCTGCGTAATAGATGACATCAATATTTTCGTTGTTCAGCTCCTTGACAATACTCTGGATACGTTTGCCCCGGTATCCGACAGTAGCTCCAACAGGATCAATCCTTGCGCTGGTTGATTCCACGGCAACTTTTGCCCGTTCACCAGGCACTCGGGCAATGGCCTTGATGACAATAAGACCATCCAGAATTTCCGGAACCTCATGCTCAAAAAGTTTGTATAAAAACCGGTCATC
>CAIYWF010000225.1 GCA_903929845.1 uncultured Chlorobiaceae bacterium
GCAATCTGGTCAAGAGCACAGACAAGGTTTCTCATGACTGCATTAACCACCATTGGAACAGAACTGATCACATTGTTGATGACTCCTGCAGCACGGCCAATATTCTCAGTCTTGCTGAGCATCTCTGAAAGTAATTGAAGCTGATCTGGACCGAAAACCACTCCATCTATTGCAGCCATCTTGAACTTCAGCGCCTCATTGGTCTTACTGAACTTCCTGATAACTTTTGCAGGTGCAACCGGATCTTCAAAGCTAAATGCAACTGCAGTCGTGCTTTTAAGGCCTGGAGCAAGCTTGTCCGCCCCAGCAAGATCCTTCAACGCCTTTTTAATCAGGGTGTTTTTTACAACACGATACTCAACTCCTGCTTTCCTGAACTCGTTGCGAAGTTCCGACATCTTAGCAACACTCAACCCCTGGAATTCCGTCAGATATATCCCCTGTGACCTGTTGATCTTTTCAGCAACTTCCTGAACGATCTGTTCTTTTGTATCTCGCTTCATCGTATAAACCGTTTTTATTAGGCGACAAATTTTTCCATTTTAACCTTCACGCTCGGGGACATCGTGCTTGAAAGCGCAATACCCTGCACATACTGACCTTTGGCTGCCGATGGCTTCAGACGAACAACCTCCTTAAGGAAGCTGGAAATATTGGCAACCAGTTGATCAGGCTGAAACGAAACCTTGCCGACCGGGGCATGAACATTTCCTGCTTTATCAACCCTGAACTCGATTTTACCAGCCTTGACCTCCTTGACCGCCTTGGCCACATCCATCGTAACTGTTCCTGACTTTGGATTCGGCATCAAGCCGCGAGGCCCAAGAATCTTGGCGACCTTACCCAACTGCCCCATGACATCGGGAGTTGCAATAATAACATCAACACCTGTCCATCCTTCCTGGATTTTTTCTATGTACTCCTCAAAACCCACCATATCAGCGCCCGCCTCCCTTGCTTCATCAGCCTTGGCCTCTTTGCAAACAACCAGTACAGAAACAGTTTTGCCTGTACCATGCGGAAGCATAACCGTGCCACGGACAACCTGATCCGCATGACGGGGATCAACGCCAAGCTTGACGGCAATATCAACGGTTGCGTCGAACTTCGAAACTGTAATTTCCCTGATCTTCTCAACTGCATCAACCAGATCATACTCGCGAAAACGCTCAATCTTCAATGCTGCATCTCTGTATTTTTTCCCTGCCATTATTTGTTCTTGTCAAAGTGGTTAAATAAAACGGCTTTTCAGCCTCCCACAGCCTGAAACACTATAAGCTACACTCAGTCCTGAATTACAATGCCCATACTTCTTGCGGTACCCCTGATCATCTCTTCAGCTCCCTTACTATCGAAAGCATTGAGATCCGGTCTTTTCAGCTCAGCAATCTTCCGTACCTGCTCACTTGTAACAGAACCAACCTTATTGCGATTTGGCTCGCCTGAACCTTTCTTCAAATTCGCCTCCTTAAGGAGAAGAACAGCCGCAGGTGGGGTTTTAGTGATAAACGTAAAAGACTTGTCTGAGTAAACCGTAATAACTACAGGAATAATCATTCCCGCTTCAGCCTGAGTTTTTGCATTGAACTGCTTGCAAAACTCCATGATATTGACACCTTTCTGTCCAAGAGCGGGGCCGACGGGAGGAGCAGGGTTTGCTGCACCAGCCGGAATCTGAAGCTTGATAAAACCGATTACCTTTTTTGCCATAAACTATTTCAATTCAGAAGCTTAAATTGCTTAAGCCGCTATTATTGGGAAACTGACTTAACCTGTGAAAAATCAAGCTCTGTCGGCGTACCACGACCAAAAAAGCTTATCATAACCTTAACCTTCATTCGTTCAGTACACACCTCATGAACAACACCGGTCAATGAACTGAATGGGCCATCAATTACCTTGACTGAATCACCGACCTTGAACGGCGCCTCAAAAACTGCACGGTGCTCTATATCCTTCTCTGGCTCCAGAATTTTTTCAACCTCATCCGGTCTGAGGGGCGTAGGAACATCATCAACACCAAGAAAACCAATAACAGAAGGGATATCAAGAATCAAATTCCTTGTCTGCTTGTCAAGGACAGCCTCAATAAGCACATAACCCGGAAAAGCGTTTTTGGTTAAACTTCTTTTTTTACCATTTTTAACTTCCACAAACCGCTCATAAGGAACATAAATCTGCAGTATCTTGTCGCCAAGACCACACCGAATTACATCTGCGTCAATTGCCTCTTTAACCTTGCGCTCATGGCCTGAATAAATCCTGAGTGCATACCAGC
>CAIYWF010000226.1 GCA_903929845.1 uncultured Chlorobiaceae bacterium
AAAAGCCCTGTGATTTTCCAGGACACTGAACCAACAACACTTCAGACACGTGCAATGGAATTGATTCGTTTGTACCCAGTAGATGGAAGTTGATTTTCCGACCTTTTGCTTGTACTGTATAGAGTTATCGTTTTTTTATACGGGGAACTTCGGCTTAAATTGCGGGTGGCGAAGGCCGAAGCAGCTCACCTGAAACGAGTTTTCCTTTTACCAGAAGCAGAAGTGACCCATGATATTCACATGGAACTCTTGAACAGGTCCATCATTATTGCAAGAGCATTGCCAGCACTGTTCTCAATTCAAGGATGCCTGGAGAGTAAAAACGGTTTACTGTTTGCTTCTTTGCAGAGAATTTATTATTTAAGGCCCAACAATTGTTCTTTCGTCGTAACTGGTGCCGGCTTAAAAGCCGGAGAATAGGGAAGTACGCGAGAATCGTACACTGTACCCGCAACTGTACAACGGTAAACCTCAAAAGCCGTGCATTGCCATAATGCACTTGATTTTGCAGGTCGTTTCAGGTCACTGCAATGTTTTCCTCCCTGGAAAACTGCGGGAAGGCCAAGACGGAACCAAGCCGTGATAGTCAGGAGACCTGCCAGTTATTTTTGCATGATTAAAATCGGACTACGGGATATAGTCGGGGCAAAGCTGTACATCTTTTTGCATTGCAATATTTACAATGCTCATATCGTTACATCTGCCTTTTGCTTACCCCTGTCAGTTGATCTATTTCTAAAACTGAAAACAGGTTAATTTCAATGAACAAAAAAGTATTTCTTGTTGTTATGGCAGGCTTGCTGTGCAGCAAAGAGCTTATGGCTGAAGAGCAGCCAAGGAGTTTTGTGGGGGAGGAGATGGTGGTGACAGCCACGAAAACGCTCAATTCTATTCGTAATGCTGGCGGAAGTTCGGTAACGGTTATTACAGCAGAGGAGATCAAAAATTCAGGTCAGAATAGTGTTGAGGAGGTTATCAAGGGAACTGTCGGAATTGATGTCGCTCAGAATGGTGGCCCGGGTACTCTTGCGACTGTTTTTTTAAGAGGAGCGGATGCAAAAAATACTCTTCTCCTGATTGACGGTATTCCGTCAAACGATCCCGCTGATGGACAACGCGCTCCTAATTTCTCGAATCTTACCGTCGACAATATTGAACGAATCGAGATTGTACGTGGGCCTGTCAGTTTTTTGTATGGCTCGAACGCCTCAGCGGGCGTGATCAATATCATTACTAAAAAAGGGGGCACAACCCCAAGGGCGTTTGTCGGGCTTGAAGGTGGAGCATACGGAACATATAAATATTACGGTGGGGCAAATGGGCAAAAAGGACCCTTGAATTATTCTCTGGGAATGTCACGGTTGAAAACCGATGGATTTTCAGCGGCAGATGAAAAAAACAAATGGGTAAACACGACCGGAAAATCTTTTGAAAGAGATGGATATGACAATACAACCCTGTCGGGAAAATTTGGACTGCATCTCAACAACAACATTACTCTCGACACGGTACTCCGATATACCAACGCCAGTGTGGCATACGACAGTCCAGGTGCTGATGTTGCTGGAAACACCCAGGATTCTGATCAGTTCAGCAGCCGTGTTGCTTTGAATATGAATTATAAGCCACTGGTTTCGACACTCTATTATACAATCAACGATCAGGACAGAGCCTATCTTGCTAATTGTGTAGCATCAAGTACCTATAACGGGCATCAGTATGACATCGGCTGGCAGGGTGATTTGGCGGCAACTGACAGCAATACGGTATCGGTCGGCCTGAATAATCAGCACGAGAGTATGCGTAACGAAAACTTGGGCGCTTATCCATCATTACTTGATCGTGACGTGGCTTCACAGAGTGTTTTTCTCCAGGATCAGTGGCATGTTGCTCTGTTCAATCTTGTTGGTGGCTTGCGTTATGAGGATAATGAACAATTTGGCAGCAAGACAACCTACAGGTTTGCGCCATCCTGCTATATTGGCAATACCGTTCTGAAGTTCAGTTATGGTACTGGTTTCAGGGCGCCCTCACTCTTTGAGCTTTTTGCACCGGATTATGGCAATCAACAGCTTGTTGCAGAAACAAGCGCTGGCTGGGATGCTGGTTTTGAGCAGAAAGTTTCTGACCGCGTGAAGTTTGGCGCAACATACTTCAAGATGGACTATGATAACCGCATTGCTTATGATTTTTCCACATCAAAGTATGCCCAGGTTTCAGGAATTACTAAAACTCTTGGTGTTGAGAGTTTTGCTGAATGGAAACCAGTTGATCAACTCTATTTTACCTGTAATTATACCTATACCTCTACGGAGGACCCAGCGGGCAGTGAGCTCCTGAGACGTCCAAAAAACAAAGTTGGACTGACCAACACCTATAACATATCCAAAAAGTCCAGAGTCAGCACGAATTTGCAGTGGGTAGGCACCCGAAAGGATACGGGCGCCAAAAATAATGCTGGCATTATCACTAATGAACTGCCGGATTATTTTCTTCTCAACATGTCAGGCGCATATCAGTTGACTGCATCTGTCGAACTCTATGGCAGGGTTGATAATCTGTTCGATACATGGTATGAAGAGGCGTGGAGATATGCAACTCCGGGACGCTCTGCCTATGCTGGTGTCAAGATAACATTTTGAGATTTAATCATCCTGAATTCCTGATAAGTTATGAACACAACTATTTCTGAAGTTGAGCGCGAAGCGCTCTACAAAGTCATCTACAGCCGTCGTGATGTTCGCGGGCAGTTTCTACCAGATCCTGTGCCAGAGGAGGTGATCAGCCGCCTGCTCGATGCGGCGCACCATGCGCCAAGTGTCGGGTTTATGCAGCCATGGGATTTTATTGTCGTTAAAGAGCCGGAGGTGCGCCAGAAGGTGAAAGATGGTTTTGAGCTTGCCCATGCCGAGGCATCTGCAATGTTCAGCGGTGCAAAGCAGGATGCTTACCGCACATTCAAGCTTGAGGGGATTATGGAGTCACCGCTCGGCATCTGCGTCACCTGCGACCGCTCGCGCAGCGGAGAGGTAGTGATTGGCCGCACGGCAAACCCTGAGATGGATCTCTACAGCTCGGTTTGTGCAGTACAGAACCTCTGGCTTGCTGCGAGGGCCGAGAATCTTGGCGTCGGGTGGGTCAGCATTATCCATCACGACCATATCCGCCAGGCGCTTGGAATTCCTGACCACATTGTGCCTGTTGCTTACCTCTGTGTCGGCTATGTCAGCTTTTTCCATGCAACTCCGGAGCTTGAACAGGCTGGCTGGCTGCCGAGAATGGAGCTTGAAACTCTTGTCCATCACGAAACATGGTAGAGCCCGCTAAAAAGTATCGTTCGCTTGCGGTCTTCGGCACAGCCTCTGACGTTGGAAAAAGCATTGTCGCCACAGCGC
>CAIYWF010000227.1 GCA_903929845.1 uncultured Chlorobiaceae bacterium
AAAAGCCCTGTGATTTTCCAGGACACTGAACCAACAACACTTCAGACACGTGCAATGGAATTGATTCGTTTGTACCCAGTAGATGGAAGTTGATTTTCCGACCTTTTGCTTGTACTGTATAGAGTTATCGTTTTTTTATACAGGGAACTTCGGATTAAAATACTGGCTAAAGGTAACTGTGACCTGTGCACAAAGCCAGCATCGTTCCTGAGGGCCAATGCACAACCTATCTTGAGTCTCATCATGTGACTTGGTTGTCGCGTGGTGGCTATGACTTGATTGATAATGTTGTAGCTCTTTGCCCTAACTGCCATCGGAAAATTCATATTCGTTATGAAGATACGGATTGGGAGCATCTACTCTATCGAATTGCGAGTCGCAATCAACTATAAAAAGTACAAGAACGGCTTTTTTGATACCGATGGTGCATTTCAGGTAATGATGTCAGGTATATTCAGAACATTTACCTGGAATTCGTTAATCATGAGTGTGAAGAGAACGCAGAACAGCTCTCCCGGTTTTTTACCGAAATGTTCACTCATTACTCTTTAGGGGGGAGACAGGAAACAGAATGTTTTTTGTTTTTTTCCACCAAACATGTAAGCTATGTATAATCACTTGATTTTGCAGTAGTAAGAAAACACCATTGAATATGATAACCGTACCCATTACCTCAGCCGAAGGGTTGTATGGAATGTATGAAGCATTGCTGCACGATGAACAGCAGCGTTTTTTACAAAAGTTACTGCATAAAGAAGCTGAAAGGCTTGAAACATTGGCATTGTTTGAAGCGTGCCGTGACGCCAAAGATGAAGGTGATTATTTAACAGACGAGGAAAAAAACGCCTTTCTTTCCAGCTTACCACAATGAAACTATTAATCAGTAAGCGTTTTGTAAAGGATACTCAAGAAAATTCGAGATGATCGTATTTTGTTGAAACTGATCAAAATAATTGCTGTTATCGAGACTTGTGGTTCACTTGAAGATATTACTGAAGCCACTGAGTTATCAGGGTATTCTGGTTATTATCGTATTTCTTTTGATTATCGTTATCGCATTGGCGCTTATGTTGCTGATAACACCGTGGAACTTTTGCGTGTTGGACACCGTGAAGATTTTTATAAATATTTCCCACCAGCATAAGCCCTTCTCATTTCCTCTGTATCTGTAGAAAATAATCCCTACTGGTGATCGGAAAATAAGAATTACGCTGATCTAACGTAAAAGACACCTATAGCTTGTAGTTTGAAGGTGCCAACCAAATCAATCCGCAGGCTTAAAGCTAAAGAAGAAAACAAGGGTTATCCACAAAATCAATGACCTCTCTGGTGACTGTGCTGATTTTTTCGTTTCGGGGTCATTAGGGTGATTGGCAGGGAGAACGCGATGGCATCTCCCTGTAACGTCTGACATCTACAACATCAGCAGCGCAAGCCGATAGACGACGAACGAGAGTATCCAAGCCACCGAAAGAGAATAGGCCGAATAAAGAAGCACGGGCCGCCAGCGCCCTACCTCTTTTTTCATCACACCGATTGCCGCAACACAGGGGATATAGAGCAACACAAAGACCATAAGACTCAGTGCTGTCGCCCTGCTGAATGAAGGGTCGTGCCTGAGAATTGATTTCAGCTCGACAGGCGCGCCATCGCTCTGCCCGATAGAGTAGATGGTTCCCAGGGTAGAAACGACGACCTCCTTGGCCGCCAAACCGGTCACAAGGGCAATGCCAATCCTCCAGTCAAAACCGAGAGGCCTGATCAGGGGCTCAAGCACTTTGCCCGCTCTTCCAGCCACAGAATACTCAAGCTGCTCCGACTTGATGCGTAAGTCAAGTTCTCTTTTAAGTTTTATTTTTTCGGCAGCAGCCATGCTGCTCCCGGCAATACGCACGCGTTCTGTTGAAAGCGTTGCCTCCAGTGCTCCATTACGAGGATAGTTGCTTACTGCCCAGATAATGATGACTGCGCTTAAAATCAGTGTCCCCGCTTTTTTCAGGTACATCAAAGCTTTTACCTTTGCCTGAAAAAATACGGAGGTGAAGGTCGGCCAGCGGTAGGGCGGCAACTCCATCACAAAGGGCTCGGAGTCGCTCTTCATCACCGTTTTTTTCAGGATCAATGCCGTCCAGAGACCAACAATGATGCCAAGAAGATAAATACCGAACATGACGTTGGCGGCGACATCAGGCGTAAAAAAAGCAGCCGTCAGCAATACATAGACCGGAAGTTTGGCCCCGCAACTCATGAAGGGAATGATCATGATGGTGACCAGCCTGTCCGTACGACTTTTAAGCGTCCGTGTCGCCATGATAGCCGGAATGGAGCAACCAAACCCGGTAATCATAGGGATAAAGGATTTGCCATGCAGACCGAAACGATGCATGACCCGGTCAATCACGAAAGCGGCGCGCGCCATATAGCCGGAAGCTTCAAGAAAAGAGAGTCCAATAAAGAGCAGCACAATATTGGGCAGAAAAACCAGAACGCCTCCAACACCGGCAATAATGCCGTCAATGACAATCGAACGGAGAGTCTCATTGGGCAGAAGAGGCGCGATGGCTGAAGCAATAATGCCAAAAAGAAACTGAAGGCCACCCATAAGAGGCGAGCCAAGGGTAAACGTCAACTGAAAAATCGCCCATACCACCAGTAAAAAGATCGGCAGACCAAGCAGCCTGTTGAGCACCACCATGTCAATATAATCGCTTGCTGTGGTTTTAACTCCTCCCGGCTGCCTGACACACTCCTGCATTGCTCCGCGAATAAAGGCGTGACGATCTTCAGTAATGAGCATCTCCGGCTCAGAATCATGCAGCCGTTCAGCTTCGCGGAGCGCATCCTGAAGAGCAAGCTCAACCTTGACCCATACCGGATAGTGCTGAACCTCGTGATAGACTTCACGATCATTCTCCAGAAGTTTTATGGCAAGCCATCGAGCATTGTAGCCGCCAAGTTCAGGCTGATGAGTGAGCATGGCGGTAATTTTTTCAACCGACGATTCAACCTCCGGGCGAAAAAACAGCTTGTTTTTTCGGATTTCAATATCATTCCGGGAAACACGGATAACATGATCGAGCAGCGAATCAATACCTATGCTCTTTTTGGCCGATGTCGGAATAATATGGCAGCCGAGAAGCTTCTGCAACTGCTTTATCTCAATGATAATTCCCTTTTCCTCAACTTCATCGATCATGTTCAGTGCGACAAGGAAATCAACTTCAAGCTCCATGAGCTGCGTTGTCAAAATGAGATTGCGCTCAAGGTTCGGGCCCTCAAGCACATTGACAACAACGTCAGGGGGCTCCCTGATAAGATACTCCCTTGTGACAATCTCCTCGGGGGAGTAGGGCGTGAGAGAGTAAATTCCTGGCAGATCAACGACCACAATGCGGTACCCCTTGTAATCAAGGTACCCCTCATGCTTTTCAACCGTAACACCTGAAAAATTTCCGACTTTTTGATGAGCGCCGGTCAACGCATTGAACAACGAGGTTTTTCCACAGTTTGGATTGCCTGCAAGAGCAATACGAATCTCTTTACCAACACTCATATCCTGACTCCACACTTCATCCAGACTGTTTTTCCACTAAAATACCTTCGGCCTCATTTTTTCTCATGGCAAGGAAGAGCCCTTTGAAAGAAATTTCCATCGGATCACCGAGCGGCGCAACTCTGACCACCCTGAATCGAGTCCCTTTTATCAGGCCCATATCCATGATCCGCCGGCGAGTTGCGCTCTCAGCCTTTACCGCCGTAACTTCAGCCTTGTCGCCAACTTTTAATTCAGATAACCGCATCGCTTCATCTCATTAAACTCAAAAAATAAAAACAGGACTAATTGTAACCTATATAACAGTAAGAAACAACAAATAATTTCAGGGTTATCAACTGATGCCTGCCAGGACTAATCCGGAAACGGAGGCCAACCCATAGGTTTTCCGCCAATCACATGGCCATGGATATGAAAAACACTCTGCATGGCATCAGCGCCGGAATTAAAAACGACCCTGTAGCCTGACTCTCTGATGCCAAGGATTCCTGCCACTGTACCTGCGGCAAGAAGAATGTGTCCGGCTATCGCTTCATCTTCCAGACTGAGATCGCTGAGAGAGGCAATGTGCCTGAGAGGAATAATGAGAACATGCTGAGGGGCGACAGGAGAAATATCCCTGAAGGCGAGCACATGATCGTTGCGATAGACAACTTTAGCGGGAATCTCTCCGCGCACTATCCTGCAAAACAAACAATCTGCTTCCTGATGTGCCATAATTGGTTAACCTTTTTTACGTTAACAATACCCGGGGCTTGCGCCCCGCGCTTCCAATATACCGCCCCTACGGGGCTGAAATCAAACCGCAGCAAACATCAATCTGCTTGCGTGATACTCGCTGAGTTACCAGCTTCTTGCTTTTGGGGTTCAGTAATCCGGGAGGCAAGCACTTTATCGATCCTCTGACCATCAAGATCTACAATTTCAAGGTTCCAGTTTTCCCAGATCACAACGTCACCAGTCTGCGGCATACGGCCAAGGAGCCACATCATCAGACCACTGAGCGTATGATAAAGCCCCTTGTCATCATCTGGAACAGATTTTAACTCAAGGGTATCTTTAAGCTCGGGCACAGGAATAAGCCCGTCGAGCAGCCAAGACCCATCCGGGCGCTGCACGGCCCATGAATCCTCAAGATTACGGGGAACAAATTCTCCGGTGACAGCCTCAAGCATGTCCTGGAGGGTAACCAGTCCCTGAATTTCACCGTACTCGTCCACAACAAAGACCATCTGGGTGCCCGATGTCCTGAAATGATCAAGTAACTCCATCCCGGTAAGGGTTTCTGGCACATAGACGCATGGCTGCAACTGCGAGGTAAATTCCGTCAACCCGCCTTTCAAGGTCTTCGATAAAAGCTGTTTGGCATTGACAACGCCGAGCAGAGACTGAAGACCACCGTTAC
>CAIYWF010000228.1 GCA_903929845.1 uncultured Chlorobiaceae bacterium
CAATAGGAGCCGCATCCGAAGCAATAAAGACTTCACCAATACCAATACCGATCACCAGTGGACTGCCCTTGCGTGCAACAACAATCTTGTCAGGCTCACGCGAAGAGATGACACACAGACCATAAGCACCTTCAACATGACGGAGAGCACTTCGAGTGACCGTTTCGAGGTCAAGCGACGGCTCACTCTTCCATATCCTGTCAATCAGGTGTACCAGAACCTCAGAATCGGTTTCACTTAAAAAAACATAGCCTTGGGAAACAAGCTCCTGTTTCAGGGCAGAAAAGTTTTCGACAATACCGTTATGAATGACGGCAATATCCCCGGAAGCATTCAGGTGGGGATGAGCATTGCGGTCACTGGGTTCACCATGCGTTGCCCATCTGGTATGACCAATGCCCACAGTCGCACCAAGCATTTCTTGCCTGAGCGTATGAGTATCCGTTTCAAGACCACCAACACTGCCTTTCTGCTTCATCACCGAAAGAGTGCCATTCAGCAAAGCAATCCCTGCCGAGTCGTAACCCCGGTATTCAAGCCGTTTCAATCCTTTCAGAAGCACCGGAGCCGCATCCTGCCATCCTATATATCCAACAATTCCACACATACTTACTGACCTTATTAATCCTTATTAATTACCATAAAGCACCAACACAATCCTCCAGCAGATTCACCGGAGATCTCTCTGAATTATAATTCAATACTCATTGCATTATGAATTTTTGACGCCTCGTCAGCAACAGCCTGTTCATAATCATCAATACATGAAAATGATCCAGCGACTCCTGACGAGGGATAAATAAGAGCCCGACTGACATTGATAACGGCACTTTGCCTTTTACCATCAACGCCCAGATTCACAGCTTCCTGAAGCGATCCCCCCTGAGCTCCAACCCCGGGAATGAGCAAAAAAAGACCCGGAGCATCACGACGTATCTCTCCAAGCAAAACGCTTTTAGTAGCACCAACAACAACGCCGCCGTTTCCGTTCCTGCTCCATAAAGCGACCTTGCCAAGCACAGAACGGTAGAGCGGAGTACCGTCCGCCATATCACGCTCCTCAAAATCAGCCGATCCCTCATTTGAGGTAAGGCAAAGCACAAAGATCAGTTTGTCCTCATAGGCAAAAAAAGGCTCAAGGGAGTCAAACCCCATGTAAGGTGCAACAGTAAGAGCATCAAAGCACCAGTGATCAAAAAAAGCCTGTGCATACATTTTGCTGGTATTCCCTATATCCGCCCGTTTGGCGTCCGCAATCGTCAGACACGCATCAGGAATCAGGCGAAGGGTCTGTTCCATATCCTGCAATCCTGCAATACCGCGCGCTTCATAAAACGCAGTATTGAGCTTGTATGCTATAGCAACGTCCGATGTTGCCCTGATAATCGAACGATTAAACTCAAGCACCGGATTTTGATATGCTGAAAACACCTTGGGGATTTTTTGGGGATCACTGTCAAGTCCGACACACAAAAGTGACTTCAGTGCTGATATCCTGCTATTTGCCTTGTCCCGAACTGAACTCATAACTTCACATTCTCTGCTGTTATAAAAAGTCAAAAGTGCACAAATAATGCCAGTAACAACGCCGCCAAGCCACAATGAAACTTATAGCTACAGAAATACATTTCAAGTCTGAGCAATATATAATATGTTTTCTTGCGAGATGCTTCATTAAATGGAAGAATCCCGTAAATTGGGTTTGTCAAGTTTCGCGAACGGTGAACACTCTCCTGAGTCGCATTATATTATAACCATGATTACTGATTGATGGCAAAAAAAACACTTAAACCTTCAAATCCCTATAAAAACCAACAGGAAAACAACATACCACGGCCGAAATTCCCGATAATGTATTATGTGGTCGTGATTGTTCTTCTCATAGGAGTGCAGCTTGCTTTTTTCTGGTCAGGCTCAACACAGGAGATACCCTACAGCACTTTCCGCAAACTTATTGCCGAAAACCAGGTCGTCTCGGTAAAAATATCACCGGAAAAGATCTATGTCAAGCTCAAACCGGGTGCTGAAACAGGATTGGCCATAAAAGTACCGCAAAAAGAGGGTCCGGGCATCGCATTTCCTCAATCCACATCAAAACAGGATGAAATTATTGTCAATCCATTGCGAGATGACGGTCTGATTGAGCTGCTGGAAAGCAAGGGAATCAAATATCAGGGCATGCCAAGCAACACATGGATCAGCGAACTGCTGCAATGGATAGTCCCTTTTGGCTTGCTTATCGGCATCTATTTCTTTGTCTTTCGACGTATGGGCGCGCCTGGCTCCCAATTTATGAATATCGGCAAAAACAAGGCCGCACTCTACGAAAACCTTGATGAACACACCCGCATCACCTTCAAGGACGTGGCAGGTCTTGACGAAGCGAAGGCCGAGGTCATGGAGGTGGTCGACTTCCTCAAGGATCCGAAAAAGTATACAACACTCGGCGGCAAACTGCCAAAAGGAGTGCTGCTCGTCGGTCCTCCGGGTACCGGGAAAACCCTTCTGGCAAAGGCTGTTGCCGGCGAAGCTGATGTGCCGTTTTTCAGCATCAGCGGTTCAGATTTTGTGGAAATGTTTGTCGGCGTCGGGGCAGCAAGAGTGCGCGACCTTTTCAAGCAGGCCAAGGAGAAAGCACCCTGCATTATTTTTATTGACGAAATTGACGCTGTCGGCAGAAGCCGGGGAAAAGGGGCGATGATGGGCGCCAATGACGAGCGGGAAAACACCCTCAATCAGTTGCTTGTCGAAATGGACGGCTTTGCAACCGACAAGGGCGTCATTCTTATCGCTGCCACAAACCGCCCTGACGTGCTTGATTCAGCCCTCCTGAGACCTGGGCGTTTTGACCGCCAGATAATGGTTGACAAACCTGACCTGAAAGGACGTATTGATATTTTTAAGGTACATACCAAGGACCTTTCACTTTCAAAGGACGTCAACCTGAAAGCACTTGCCTCTCAGACACCTGGATTTGCAGGAGCAGAAATCGCCAATGCCGCCAACGAGGCCGCCTTGCTTGCCTCGCGCCGCAACAAGAAAAGCATTGAGATGAAAGATTTTGAAGATGCAATTGAGCGTTGCGTAGCTGGACTTGAAAAAAAGAACAAGGTGATCAACCCGCGTGAAAAGCAGATTGTCGCCTACCATGAAGCGGGCCACGCCATTGTCAGTTGGATGATGCCCGACAACGACCCTGTCCAGAAAATTTCAATCGTTCCGAGAGGAATGAGCGCACTCGGCTATACCATGAACATTCCGCTCGAAGATCGCTATCTTATGACGAAAAGCGAGCTGCTTGGGCGCATCTGCGGCCTTCTTGGCGGACGTATTGCTGAGCTGATCATTTTCAGCGAAATCTCAACGGGAGCGCAGAATGACCTTGAAAAGGTGACCAGCATAGCCTACAACATGGTCACCGTCTATGGCATGAGCGAGAAACTCGGCAACCTTTCATTCTACGAAAGCAATAACCCCTATTACGGCGGCCCTGGCATTGATAAAAAGTATGGCGAAGAAACCGCCAGGCTCATCGACAGGGAAGTGATGAGCATCGTTGAAGAATCACGCATGAAGGTAATGAATCTGCTGACACAGAATCGGCACAAACTTGAGCAACTTGCCAGCGAACTGCTGTTAAAAGAGATGCTTCAGTATTCACAGATTGAAGAAATTCTTGGGAAACGTCCTGAAGGACTCTTTCCCGTACACATTGAAGAAGAGCTCCTGCTGGTAAATGACGATGAGAACCACGAAAAGTTGACAGTTCAGAGCAATTCGGAACAACTCTCCGACAAAGAACAAGCCGAGCTTGAGGAGGCTGTGGCAAGACTCAAGCAAGGAAGGAAAATACAGGAAAACTGAAGATAAAAGCGTAAGCACAAAAAGGCAGGGAGACCCTGCCTTTTTGTGCTATGATGTGGGTCCCGAGGGAGTCGAACCCCCGACCTACTGGGTGTAAACCAGTCGCTCTAACCAACTGAGCTAGGAACCCGATTAACACGGCCATAATTATAACATAAATCCACAGAAAAGCAAAAAAGAAAACAGCGCTGTGTGACAGTGAACAATACGGGTTATTTGTATGCCTTCCCGAAAAAGCATAAATTCAGGCCGATAATTTATCCGCAACTTGGCAATTTATTTTACCTACTCATTATGAGATCATTATCCATACTTGGCAGTACCGGCTCAATTGGACTCAGTACCCTTGATGTTGTCAGACAGCATCCTGAAAAATTCAATATTGCTGGCCTGGCCGAAGGTCATGATGTGGCATTGCTCGCAGAACAGATCAAAGAGTTCCTGCCTGAAGCTGTTTCCGTCAGGGATGCTGATTCGGCAAAAAAACTGCAAACACTCCTTGGCTCTCACAAACCAGAAATCTTTTACGGTCTCGAAGGAGCAGCGACCATTGCTTCCGCTGAAGGAGTGGATATGGTCGTCTCTGCCATAGTCGGAGCAGCAGGCCTTGTGCCAACAGTAAGTGCAATCAAGGCTGGCAAGCATATCGCCTTGGCAAACAAGGAAACACTTGTCGTTGCAGGACAACTTGTGTCTGATCTGGTAAAAAAACACAACGTAAAATTGCTGCCGGTTGACAGTGAGCACTCTGCCATCTTCCAGTCACTTGCTGGCCACCGTGCAGAGGATGTTGAGCGCATCATCCTGACTGCCTCGGGTGGACCATTCCGCAACACTTCAACCGAAGAGCTGAAAAATGTCACGCTTGAACAGGCACTGAAACATCCGCAATGGACAATGGGCGCAAAAATCACCAGTGACTCCGCAACCATGATGAATAAAGGGCTTGAGGTAATTGAAGCTCACTGGCTCTTTAACATGCCTGCCGAAAAAATCGGCGTCGTAGTGCATCCCCAAAGCATCATTCACTCTATGGTCGAATATATTGACGGCTGCGTCATCGCACAGCTTGGCTCCCCCGACATGCGCGCACCAATAGCTTATGCCTTGTCCTGGCCGGAACGCTGCGAAAGCGGTATCCACAAGCTTGACTTGCCAAAGATAGGAACATTGACCTTTGAGGAGCCTGATATGGTGCGCTTCCCCGCGCTTCGCCTCGCCTTTGATGCACTGAAAGCTGGCCGGACTTATCCCGCAGTACTCAACGCAGCGAACGAAATCGCCGTGGCAGCATTCCTTGACAGGAAAATAGGATTTACGGATATCGCTGCAACCGTCGACAAAACCATGCAGGCTCACGAGCCTTACACGCCAGTCGAAATTGACGAATATCTCCAGGCAGACCGCTGGGCCCGTGAAACTGCAAAAAAACTTATTTCATAACCTTGTAAACCACGCAAAACAAGAGAGTGCATAACGGAAACCTCTCTTTTTTTATTGAAACAAAGGATTGTCATGGATTTTCTGAGTACCACATTTTTTTTTATTGTTGCCATTTTCATTCTGGTCACCGCTCATGAACTCGGCCATTTTCTGACCGCGAAACTTTTCGGCATGAGGGTTGACAAGTTTTACATCGGTTTCGACTTTTTTGAAAAGCGACTCTGGAAAAAGAAGATCGGAGAAACAGAGTATGGCGTTGGAGCCTTTCCGCTCGGCGGCTATGTGAAGATTGCCGGAATGGTCGATGAAAGCCTCGACACCGATTTTCAGAACTCCGAACCACAACCCTGGGAGTTCAGGGCAAAACCGGTCTGGCAACGCCTGATCGTGCTTGCAGGGGGAGTCTCCATGAATTTTATTCTTGCTACTGTTATCTTTATCGGTATAACCCTTGTTCTTGGAGAATCACGCACCAGCGTCAACAATCC
>CAIYWF010000229.1 GCA_903929845.1 uncultured Chlorobiaceae bacterium
CCGGCAGGTGCCACGCCGATAGATTTTGCTTATGCTATTCATACTGAGGTTTGCAACGGCTGTATCGGGGACTAGGTTAACGGCAAGATTGTCCGTCTGAACGCACAACTTAAGTCCGGTGACCGGGTCGAGATCATTACCTCAAAAAATCAGAAGCCGAAATCTGACTGGCTTAAAATAGTAGTAACACAGCGAGCCAAGCTTAAAATTCGATCGGCCATCAATGAGGATCGGCGCCTGCAGGTCGAAAAAGGGCGAGGTATATGGGAAAAGCTGCTTACTGGCACTAAAAAGCTTCTTTCGGATAGCGAAATTATCCAGCAGGTTAAAAAGTATGGCCTGAAAACTCCGGCAGATTTCTTCAGTGCTCTTGCAAGCCAGCAGATCAATGGAGAAGAGGTTATTGAGCGGGTTACAAGTTCTAAAAAGGAGGGACAAGCAGCGAAAAGCATCAGTGATGAAGCTCGTGAGGTTGAAGAGTACCTTCAGATGGCAAGGCAGGAGCAGGAACAGCAGCAGCAGGGAATGCCTGTAAAAAAGGACGAGGTAATTATTGCCGGTATGAGTAATATTGCCTATTCTTATGCGAAATGCTGTCAGCCTGTTCCCGGTGATGATGTGCTCGGTTTTGTTTCAGCAGATGGTGTCGTTAAAATTCACCGCAAGAATTGCATTAATGTCAGTAATGAGAACCTTCTGAAAAGTGAGCGGGTTGTCTCGGTCTCATGGAACCGGAAAGTTGAGACCGATTTTCTGGCAGGTATAAAAATTGTTGGTGAAGATCGTCTTGGAATCATGAATCAGCTTACGACGGTTATCTCCAAATTTGATACCAATATCCGCAGCATTTCGTTAAACGCCCGTGACGGGATGTTTGTCGGCACCATGATGGTCTATGTTCGCAATTCCGAGAAGTTGAGCACTCTCATGGACAAGCTGAAAAAAGTTCCGGGGATTTTTACGGTTGAACGACTTATAAGCTGAGAAGTGTACACCTTGGGAAAGGTGTGTTCTCATCAAGTTTTTTTCCCCGGGTACGGATGAGCGTCATATTGGTAAAAGATGGCGCGAAAAGTGAAAAAAATGAATTTTCTTTAAATAATTATGCAATCCAACAGTAAGGAGACAATTATGAAATATTCAATAGCAAGATTTCTTGCGTTTATTCTTTTTTTCAGCACCCTGTATGGGTGCGGATACAACAGCATTCAGCAGAATGAAGAGTCGGTAAACCGTTCATGGGGCGATCTTGAGTCACAGTTGCAGCGGCGGGCCGATCTTGTTCCTAATCTTGTGGCAACCGTCAAGGGCGCGGCAAACTTTGAAAAGGAGACATTGACGGCGGTGGTGGAAGCAAGGGCAAAAGCCACCTCTATACAACTTACTCCAGCCATGCTCAGCGACCCAGCGGCTATGGCAAAATTCGGCAGTGCCCAGGGAGGTCTTTCCTCAAGCCTCTCGCGCCTGATGGTGGCGGTAGAGCGCTATCCGGAACTGAAGGCCAACCAGAACTTTCGCGATCTTCAGAATCAGCTTGAAGGAACTGAAAATCGTATCAGCGTGGCCCGCCAGCGGTATAATGGTGCTGTAGAGACCTTCAACTTTTCAATCAGACAATTTCCGAACTCCATGACCAACAGCCTTCTGCTGAAACTGAAAGCCAAAGAGTATTTCAAGGCAGATGAAGCTGCCAAAGCAGTGCCTTCGGTTAAATTCTGACAGAGAAAATTGTTATGAAATTATTGACAACATCCGGGTTGAGGCTCAGGCTCTTTCTGTTGGTAGCCCTGCTGCAGTTGGTATCGTTCAGCAGTCTCATGGCAATCCCTGTGCCAGCACTTTCAGGAAGGGTCAACGATTATGCCTCCATGATATCTGCGCCGGTAAGGGCAGATATTGAATCAAAACTTCAGCAGTTTGAAGCTGCTGAGTCAACACAGATTGTAATTCTTACTGTACCCTCGCTTCAAGGCGACCCTGTTGAAGATTTTTCGATACGAGTGGCTGATGCATGGAAAATAGGTCATAAAGGCTCCGACAATGGTGTGCTGCTCATTGTTTCAAGGGACGACCATAAAGTGCGCATTGAGGTTGGCTATGGCCTTGAAGGCAAGCTGACCGATCTTCTGGCAGGACGAATTATCAACGACGAGATTGTTCCCGCCTTTAAGGCTGGCAAGTTTGATGAGGGTTTCACCATAGGGGTTTCATCACTTATAGCGGCAGTCCATGGAGAGTACAAGGGAGTGCCCCAGGTCAAACGAAATGGTGGCAAGCCCTCATTTCCCCTCCTAACTATTATTCTGCTGGTGATCTATTTTATAAGTCAGATTTTCCGGGGTCACCGGGGCGGAGGCATGATGGCTAATGGCGGTCTTGGAGGAGGATTTTATGGTGGCAGCAGCTTCGGCGGCGGCGGGAGCGGTGGGGGCTTCGGTGGAGGCGGCGGTGGTTTTGGCGGCGGCGGAGCTTCAGGGAATTGGTAAAAGCCTAATAAAAATGAGGTGAAGATGAGCGATTCTGCAGAAAAATTTCTTACAGCGGCGGAACGGATTCAGATTGAAGCGCGTATCGCGGAGGCTGAAAAACGCACCTCGGGAGAAATCGTTGTCATGGTGGTTCCGTCCAGTTACCATTATCCCCTTGCAAGCATGCTCGGGAGTTCGCTTCTGGCGATACTTCTTGGTATTGCAGCCTCGCTTCTTTTCGGAAAAGAAAATATGTGGTTCTTTCTTGCTGTGTTTGGTCTGTTGTTCATGGTGTTCCATGAATTAATTAAACGAGTTAATATCATTAAACGACTTTTTGTCACAGCGTCAGACATGAAGGGAGAGGTTGAGGAGGCGGCTATTCAATCGTTTTATCAAAGGGAAATCAATCACACCGTTGACCATACCGGGCTCCTTATTTACATCTCTCTTTTTGAGCGCAAAGTCCGTGTGGTTGCCGATCAAGGCATTAGCTCGAAAGTTGCCCAGGAGATCTGGCAGGAAATCGTCAATACTATTGTTCGTGGTATTCTCGGAAAAGAGCATGGCAGGGCAATTGCTGCTGCGGTTGATCAATGTGCAGACATACTTGCCAGCCATTTTCCGGTGAAAGCTGATAATTACAATGAACTGGCGAATGAGGTTATTTTTGGCAGGTGAAAGTGAAAAAATCATTTTGATTTTCCGGTTTAAATGTTTTTTTACAGTCAGTTGTAAC
>CAIYWF010000230.1 GCA_903929845.1 uncultured Chlorobiaceae bacterium
ATTCTTGCTTCAGGCAACCCGATCATGGTAACGGCCTGAAAGACGGAGATGGCAAGGGTTATGGCGTAGGGGTCGGCGTTGCCGATATCTTCGCTCGCAAAAATGACCATCCGCCGGGCGATGAATTTCGGGTCTTCTCCTCCTTGAATCATTCTTGCAAGCCAGAAGAGGGCGGCATCGGGATCGGAACCTCTCATGGATTTGATAAAGGCGGAGATGATGTCGTAGTGGTTTTCGCCTCCTTTGTCGTAAATGGGGGCTTTGTGCTGCAGGGCCTCTTCAAGAAGCTCTCTGTTCAGCACGATTTTTGTCGCATCCTTTGGTAAAAGCGAGATGGCGGCTTCGACGGCGTTCAAAGCCTTGCGGGCATCTCCTCCGGAAAACTGCAACAAGAAATCAAGGCCGGTTATCTCAATTGAAAGCCCTTTGAAGAGAGAGTCCTCTTCAAGGGCGCGCCTGATGACCGCTTCGATTTCGTCCGGGCCGAGCGGTTTTAGAATATAGACCTGCATCCTGCTCAGGAGTGCTCCATTCACTTCAAAGGAGGGGTTTTCGGTAGTGGCTCCGATCAGAACTATAAGTCCCTGTTCAATGGCATGGAGCAGGGTGTCCTGCTGCGATTTGTTGAATCGGTGAATTTCGTCGATAAAGAGGATGCTCCGATGTCCTGCGCGCCGGGCTTTTTCGGCGTTTTCAAGTGCTTTGCGAACATCCTTGACGCCGGAGTCGATGGCTGAAAGCTGCTCGAAGCGATAGTTCAGTGATGCTGCGCAAATTTCAGCAAGGGTTGTTTTTCCTGAACCTGGAGGGCCCCAGAAAATCATGG
This sequence comes from uncultured Chlorobiaceae bacterium, assembly GCA_903929845.1. Lineage (GTDB taxonomy): Bacteria > Bacteroidota > Chlorobiia > Chlorobiales > Chlorobiaceae > Chlorobium. The sequence continues at coordinate 827 of CAIYWF010000230.1, forward strand.
AGGGCATCTGGGCACTGGCGAGGAACTTGCGAAGCGGCCCGTTTTTGCCGACAAGGTGTTCTTGCCCGGCCATCGCATCAAGGGTGCGCGGACGAACACGCTCGGCAAGAGGCTGAAAATAATCTCCTGTGGCTGGGGAAGCTGAAAAGCCGAAAAGATCGGACTGGATGTGGTCGGTATCAGCCATTAAAATCCGTTTTCCTGAAGCCAGGACTCATTTATCCGTGAATCCGTCCGTACATCTTCCCGGCCTGAAGATGAGGCTCTGCCGAGCTGACGGGCAACATACTTGCCGAGTATGTCGAATTCAAGATTCACTCTGCTGCCCGGTTTAAGCTCGTTAATGGTGGTATGGGCAAAGGTAAAGGGAATAATCGCAACGTCAAAGAGCTGTGCATCAAGCTTTGCGACAGTAAGGCTGATGCCGTCAATGGTTATAGAACCGGCAGAGACGATCATGGAGCTGAAGTCGTCTGGAAAGGCTATCCAGAGTTCCCGGCTTGAACCAAGTTCTTTGATCTCCTGTACGGGTGCAGCACAGTCAACATGGCCAAGCACAAAATGACCGCCGAGGCGATCAAGTGGACGGAGTGCCCGCTCAAGGTTTACGAGCGCTCCGTTATGCAGAGAACCGAGCGTTGTTTTTGAGAGGGTCTCCTCAATGGTATCTACCTCAAACCACCCCTCTCCAAGAGCGACAACCGTCTGACAGACGCCGTTGATGCTGACGCTCTCGTCGACAGAGAGGTTGCTGAACTCTTTGGTGTTGTTGTACTGCACCCTGAGCCGCAAGCCGCCCTGTCGCTGTGTTACTCCCCTCACCCGACCAACGTCCTTGATAATTCCGGTAAACATGCCTTTGCCTGGTTTCCTCAGTTATACGATCGCTTTGAGGGCGGTAAGTGCCGCACTGTAGTTTGGCTCCTCCACGATTTCGGGCACCTGTTCGGTGTAGCGCACGATTCCATCGGGCTCAACAATCACAATGGCACGGGAAAGAAGTCCTTTGAGTGGGCCATTGGCAATGGTGACGCCATAATTGATGCCGAATTCGGGAGAGCGGAATGTGGAAAGTGAAACGACATTCTTTAATCCTTCAGCTTCGCAGAAGCGACTGTGTGCAAAGGGCAAGTCGGCGGAGATGCAGAGCACGACGGTGTTGTCGAGGGTTGATGCTTCCAGGTTGAAGCGTCTGACTGAAGCTGCGCAGACAGGCGTATCAAGACTCGGAAATATATTGAGAACGAGTCTTTTTCCTGCAAAGTCGGCAGGCCCTGCCTCGGAAAGGTCAGTTTTCACCAGACAGAAAAAAGCTGCTTCGGAGCCTTTGGCGGGAAGAGTCCCGACGGTTTCAAAGGGATTTCCCTTCAAGGTGATCTGTGCCATAAATTGTAGTTTAAGATTAATAAAAATTAAACCGATAAAAACCTGAGCGACAGAAATGTAACAATCACCGCATCAAATGTGTTCATCAAAATAAGGCTGCGACGTCATTTTGACGGGAACACCTGATAATAGCCATTTACGGCAACCACCTGCAACTGGTAATCAAACAGATCAGAAAGAGATTCTGAAGTCAGTACATCAGTTTTTTTTCCATCGCTCACTATTCGACCCTCTTTTATAAGTACGACCTTTTCAATTTCAGGAGGTATCTCATGAAGATGATGGGTGACCAGTAAAACAGTTTTCCCTGATCTCATCAACAAACGAAGCATTTCAGTATAGTGGAATGATGCCTTGAGATCAAGACCGGTGGTAGGCTCATCCAGCAACAGGGCTTCAGGATTATTAATCAATGCCCTGCCCAGAAGAAAACGTCGCTGCTGTCCTGTTGATAACGTACAGAAGGCACGGTTTTTCAGGGCGCCAATACCAAGTCTTTCCATAACGGCATCAGCTTTTTCAAAGTCAACGTCATTAAACTCCTGATGCTGCCAAGTGTCAATACTGGAGTATATACCCGATAATATAACATTAATTCCTTTGGCACGAGGAAGATAATCGTGCTGCAGATCAAGGGAAACGATACCAAGACGAGTGCGAAGCTCCCAAACATTCCAATGCTCTTTTCCGAAAATCTTTACATGGCTTTCCGGGTTGGCAACAGGATAAAGTTCGCAGGACAAAAGCTTCATCAACGTCGTCTTGCCTGACCCGTTCGGTCCGAGAATTGCTGTGTTACACCCTTCCTGCACAACGAGGGAGAGGTTCCTGAAAACACAGGTCGTCCCTCGATAAACAGTAACATTATGAATATCTACAACATCCTGTTTCATAAGCAAGCTCTCAGTCCCATAGGCCACTACCATGGGAAAAGCTGAAACGGCCTGCTCCAAAGAAGAAAACGGCGAGTGAACCAAACAGATAAAGTGCCTGCAGTTCAAGGGCATATCCTCCATGTTCCGATACTGAAAAAAGCTCTCTCGAATGAACGAGATAGATCGCCATAACCATGACGAAGGTCTGAATAAGAGCTGCAGGACGGGTAAAAATACCTGTCACCATGAGCAGAGGCGCAAGAAGTTCACCGACAAGAATTCCATGGGAGAGATACCCCGGCAACTTGGCCTTGAGAAGCATAGATTCCACAAAACCGTACCCGTGCTGAATTTTGTTTACTCCGTGAAAGAGCAGCAGGGTACCAACTGAAACCCGCAGAAGCAGCTTCCCAAGGTCACTGTTATTGATAAAACGCTCCGGCATAGGTGACCTTCTTTTTGAGTATTTTTTCCCCATCATAAAACAGTGTTTGCTTTCTCCTTCAGCCTGATTCAATGAACCAGTTCAATTTGAAATATACGCCTCCAGCAGCACATCATTCCCGAAAAACTGCGGAGGTTCGAAACGCAGATTGACTGCCTGATCGGGCATGCTGATACCCAGAGGCGCAAAGGAACTCACGGCGTCACTGCCAAAAAGTTTCGGGGCTATAAACATCGTGATTTTATCAACAAGCCTGGCACGAACGAATGAAGCGGACAAGCGGCTCCCGCCTTCTACCATCACCGAAAGGACATTCTGCTTATGCAGTTCCGCAAGTACAGAACGAAGATCAAGCTCTCCTGCGTGTTCATTGACAAACAACACGGTCACACCCCTGTTCCGCAACAGCTCGACTTTCGGCAACCGTTCCCATGACGATGATGCAAAGACAATGGTCGGAGCTGCTATATCGAAAATTTTTGCATCCAAAGGCAGACTCAGCCGACGGTCAAGTACCACTCGAAGAGGATTACGCCCTGCACAATACCTGACGGTAAGCTGAGAGTCGTCTGCGCGTACGGTGGCCTCGCCGACAAGAACAGCATCATAAATGCTCCGAAACCGGTGCACCTCGCTTCTTGCCTCTTCTCCGGTAATCCAGTGGGATGCACCGAGCGAGGTTGCAATTTTACCGTCAAGGGTCTGGGCAAGTTTGATGGTAACAAAGGGCAGCCCTTTCGTATGGCTTTTGATGAATGCTTCATTACATTTCAGGCACTCTGCTTCGAGCACGCCCTCAGTAACGAGAATTCCTGCGGCATGAAGCTTGGCAATGCCTTTTCCGGCGACCTCGACATTGGGATCGCGGCACCCGATGACAACACGCGAAATACCCTTCTGAACAAGAAGGTCACTGCATGGGGGAGTTTTTCCGAAATGGGCGCAGGGTTCAAGGGTAACATAAAGTGTTGCATGACGGAGCTTGTGTTCGTCGGAAACTGATTCAATGGCATTGACCTCTGCATGGGGGCCTCCAAACTTCTTGTGGTAGCCTTCACCGATAATCTCTCCGTTGTAAACGATAACCGAGCCCACCATGGGGTTTGGACTTACATTGCCCGCACCCTGCACGGCAAGTTCAAGAGCTCGCCTCATAAAAATGGCATCTTCGCAATGCGGCATGGTCACTCCTTCAGGTTACTGGCTACATTCACTTGTACCAGCCGGATACCGGAAAGTCTGAGCAGTTCGTCGATCTGCTCTATTTTATAGGGTTTATCATAGTAAATGGTTTTGATGCCTACGTTGATGAGCACCTTAAGGCAGTGAATACAGGGGCTGGCAGTAATGTAGATATCGGAATCCTTGATTGAAACCCCATGTTTTGCCGCAAGGACGATGGCATTGATTTCAGCATGAATCGTGTTGACACAGTTCTCTTCGATAGTCCCGTCTGGATGTTTGCTCTGGTAAATAAGACAGTTGCTGTCGTTACAGTGAGGGAGCCCGGATGGCGCACCGTTATAGCCGG
>CAIYWF010000231.1 GCA_903929845.1 uncultured Chlorobiaceae bacterium
AGGGAATGTACGCTGGCCCAGGGGCTTTGATTATTCAATATCACATCGATGGACCATTGATTACCGTGAGGACTATCATTTCATCAGCGAGGTTTATGACAGGTTGTATCGTTATCAGTCATTATTAAATCTCCTTGATAAGGTCAGTGATTTTAGCCAGAATTTCCATTTCATTGAACGGCACACCCTGTACCTTGCTGTATCCGACAGGAGCAATCAAGAAGGTATCACGGATAAGATGGATAAGCTGTCCGCTGTTCATCTCGGGTATCAGCACTTTTTTATAGTTACCGAGAATCGTTCCAAGGTTTTTAGGGAACGGATGGATATAACGGAGATGTGCATGAGCAACACTGTATCCCTCTTCAAGAGCCTGCTCCACGGCGGTTTTAATGGCACCGTATGATGATCCCCATCCGAGGACAAGCAGATCACCTTTTTGTGGTCCGTTGTCTATGCTTTGAAGCGGAATACTGTCAGCAATACGTGCTATTTTTTCAGCTCGAATCTTTGTCATCAATTCATGATTTTCCGGGTCATGTGATACATTTCCGGTCTCATTCTGCTTTTCAAGCCCGCCGATGCGGTGTTCGAGGCCTTTTGTTCCGGGGATAGCCCATGACCGGACCTGGCGATCGTCACGCTTGTAGGGTAGATATGGCGGATCTTCAGGTTTTCTTGCAGGTTGAAATCTGGGCTTTATTTCAGCAAGATTATCAGGACTTTCCACCTCCCATGGCTCAGAGCTAAGAGCGAGATAGCCGTCAGAAAGACAGATTACCGGAGTCATGTGTTCTATCGCAATTCTTGCGGCTTCGTATGTGGTATAGAAGCAGTCGACAGGAGAGCGTGCAGCGATAACCGGCATAGGGGCTTCTCCATGTCTTCCATACATAGCCATGAAGAGATCTGATTGTTCAGGTTTTGTTGGAAGTCCTGTTGACGGACCGCCACGCTGAACATTGATAATAACGAGAGGCACTTCAAGGATGACAGCGAGTCCGAGTGCTTCTGTTTTAAGGGCAAGTCCAGGGCCTGAAGTGTTGGTGGCCGCAAGTGCACCCCCATATGCAGCACCAATGCTGCTGACTATTCCAGCAATTTCGTCTTCAGCCTGAAAGGTTTTGACGCCATATTTTTTCTTTTTCGCCAGTGTCTGCAGTATCTCAGTAGCCGGGGTTATAGGGTATGAACCCAAAAAGAGTTCAAGACCGGCTTTTTTTGATGCAGCTGTAAGAGCGATTGCACATGCTTCATTACCCGTGACACGGCGGTAAGTGCCATGCTGTTTTTGCGGAGCAATATCGAAGCGCCCAAGATTTGCAAAGAGTTCGGTTTCATCGCCAAAGAAATATCCGGCCTTCATCGCTTTGATGTTTGCTTCGGCCATCTGGATATTTTTCTGAAACTTGCAGGTTACCCCGCAGGCTCGAATCCGCTGGAAGATGGTTCTCTGAGCAACTATATACTTTTTCCTGTACCTATTCTTCAGCTTACCCGTGAAGCGCTGAAAGAGAGCGGCCTCAGCAGCAAGGAGATCGACCGATGCAAAAACATGTTTGTGTTAGGCCTGCTTTACTGGCTCTACACTCTTCCGCTTGAGGGAACATTTGAAACACTGCGTGCCAAATTCCAGAAAAATGTTCTCATGGCCGAAGCGAACATCAGGGCTGTAAAGGCTGGCTATTTCTTTGGTGATGAAACTGAACTCTTTGCAAACCTTGGCCGTTTCGATATTGCACCGCAAAAACAGCATGGTGTCTATCGCAGGGTTACAGGAAACGAAGCATGCGCTATTGCTCTGACCGCAGCATCCAAAAAAGCAGGTCTTCAACTCTTCCTCGGCTCATACCCGATCACTCCTGCCACAGAGATTCTTTCGACTTTGGCCAAAAAGAAAAAGTATGGCGTTAAAACCTTTCAGGCTGAGGATGAGATTGCAGGTATTGTCAGCAGTATCGGCGCGGCTTATGGTGGTGCGCTTGCCGCAACAAACACCTCCGGCCCTGGACTTGCTCTGAAAACCGAAGCACTCGGTCTGGCAGTAATTCTTGAGGTACCCCTTGTTGTGATCAATGTTCAGCGAGGAGGTCCATCAACCGGCCTTCCAACCAAGCCTGAACAGTCTGATCTGTTCATGGCCATGTATGGCCGACATGGAGAGGCACCGCTTCCGGTTATTGCTGCCTGCTCTCCTGTTGACTGCTTCTATTGCACTTATGAAGCCGCAAGAATTGCGGTTGAGCACATGACACCGGTTATCTGCCTTACTGACGGCTATCTTGCACTCAGCTCGGAACCATGGAAAGTCGAAAGCCCTGATAACCTTCCTGACATCACCCCACATTTCCACGCTCCAAGGCAACCTGAAGATCCGCCAGTCCTCCCTTACAAACGCGACGACCGTCTGGTTCGCGCATGGGCAATCCCTGGAACCAAAGGGCTTGAACACCGTATCGGCGGACTCGAAAAACAGAATGAAACCGGCAACGTGTCTCATGACCCGGAAAATCATGAGCTGATGACAAAACTTCGTGCACAGAAAATTAATCAGATTGCTGACAGTATTCCGCTTCAGACCATTGACAATGGACCGAAGAATGGAGATTTACTTGTCCTCGGATGGGGATCTTCTTATGGGGCCATTAAAACCGCTGTTGAGCAAGCCATCGAACAGGGTTACAACGTCGCTCATGCTCACTTGCGCTATATCCACCCATTTCCGAAAAATCTTGGGGAAATTCTCGGCAACTACAAAAAAATACTTATCCCCGAACTCAATAACGGTCAGCTTATACATATTATCCGTGACACCTTCCTTATAGCGCCTGAAGGATTCACCAAGATACAGGGAGTCCCGTTCAATGAAATGGAAATACTGATTAAAATCACTGACCTCTTAAAGGAGCTTCAATCATGACCGATAATTCAACAATACCAGTCTTGCCAGTACTGATTGCCAAGGATTTTGCTTCGGATCAAGAACCAAAATGGTGTCCCGGCTGTGGCGACCATGCCGTGCTGCAGCAAATAAAAAATGTTTTACCTGAACTTGGTATTGCTCCTGAAAACATTGTGTTTGTTTCGGGTATAGGCTGCTCGTCCCGCCTCCCTTATTATCTTGCAACCTATGGCGTTCACGGTATTCACGGCAGGGCGCTCCCGATGGCAACCGGCCTTAAAGTTTCACGACCGGAGCTGAGTGTATGGGTTGGAACCGGAGATGGCGACGCACTCTCAATCGGCGGCAATCATTTTATTCATACCCTGAGAAGAAATCCAGACCTTAATGTGGTGCTCTTCAACAATGAAATTTACGGTCTCACCAAGGGGCAGTATTCACCAACATCAAAAATCGGGTTGCGAACTGTTACTTCTCCATCAGGAGTTATTGACCAGCCATTTAATACGGCGGCCCTCACGATTGGGTCTGGAGGCTCATTCTTTGCAAGGGCTTTTGACCGCGACGGAAGATTCCTTCGCTCGATATTGAAACGCGCCGCACTTCACAAGGGAACGTCGCTGGTAGAAATATATCAGAACTGCCCTATTTTTAATGGTGCAGCCTTTGAAGCATTTGCCAGCCCCGACAATAAAGCCAATAACACGGTCTATCTGGAACAGTCGAAACCTCTTATTTTTGCAAAAGGAAAACGGGGGATTCTGCTTGACGGATTTCAGCCAATCGTTGTTGATCTGGACAAAGAGGGCATTTCAAGCAGTGACCTCTGGATTCATGATGAAGCAGATATCAACAAAGCATCGATTCTTGCTCATTTTGCTGATGATCATGCTGACTCGGAAGAGTCTCTTCCAAGACCTTTCGGCGTTTTCTATGC
>CAIYWF010000232.1 GCA_903929845.1 uncultured Chlorobiaceae bacterium
CTTTCTGGCCTTGCTCACCGTAACACTTAAAGTGGCCATGGAAAAACAATTTCAGAAAAACAGCTTTCACCATTAGGATCTGACATGGGTATAGAACTTCAGAACATTACCAAAAAATTTACCGGCTACACCGCGCTCGACGATATCAGCCTTAACGTCGCTTCGGGCGAGCTTGTTGCGCTGCTCGGACCGTCAGGGTGCGGCAAAACCACCCTGCTTCGCATTATTGCCGGCCTTGAGCTACCGGATGCTGGAAAAATCATTCTGGAAAACAAAGACACAACAAATCTTCCTCCCAGAGAAAAAAATGTTGGTTTTGTCTTTCAGCACTATGCGCTGTTCCGCCGTCTGACCGTTTTTGACAACGTCGCCTTCGGACTGAAAGTACTTCCCCGAAAAGAACGTCCCTCACGGAGCGCCATAAATGACCGAGTAGAACATCTCCTGAAACTGGTGCAGATGGACTGGGCAATCAAGCGCTACCCATCCCAGCTTTCAGGTGGGCAGCGTCAGCGTGTGGCCCTTGCGCGCGCTCTGGCCGTTAATCCGAAGGTACTCCTGCTGGATGAACCCTTCTCAGCCCTCGACGCCAAAGTACGGCAGGAGTTGCGCCGCTGGCTCAGAAAGCTTCATGACGAAATTCACGTCACCAGTATTTTCGTCACTCATGATCAGGAGGAAGCCCTTGAACTGGCAGACCGAATTGTGGTCATCAACAAAGGGCGGATTGAACAACAGGGAACTCCCCTTGAGGTCTATGATCATCCTAAAAATGCGTTTGTCTACAACTTTCTCGGCAATGTCAACGTCTTTCACGGGCGTATCAAAAACGGGAAGGTAACTCTTGGCTCGCACCATGTCGATGCACCTGATGAGCTGAAACATGCTGAAGAAAAACCAAGTCAGGCATTTGTCAGACCTCACGAAATAGGCATCAGCAAAATACGCAGCAATGACACCGATCTAACCGGGACTATCCAGGAGGTGCGGCTCATGGGCGGACAGATTGGTTTGAACCTTGCCTGTGAAGGATTTGATCACCCGATTGATGCCGAAATACCGAGAGATCTGTACATCAATCTTGAGCTTGCCAAAGGTGATACGGTGTTCGTTTCCCTAAACCGGGTCAGGGTGTTTACCGGCGATTATGTGATTTGAGGGGGTAACGTCTTTACACCTCTTGCAGATAAAGTCACTATAGTGGAATAATGTGCATCACGGATTTTATCAACCAACTACTCTTTTACAGAGCACAGCCGAGGATGCCGGGCAAAGAGATGAAAACTGTGACGTGGTACGAATGTCTCGAGGAACATCAGAACGTTCAACCTGCTCGTATCCGAGCTGATGAAAAAAAACAGTTGCTGTTGTGGTCAGCAGAAACAATATTTCAATACCATGTTCAGCAGCATAATATTCTGCAAAGTCAACAAGATGACGTCCAAAACTTTGACCACGACAGGCTTTGGATACTGCAAGGGAACGAATCAGCCCCACAGAGCCGAAAAGTTCGAGACCGATAACTGCTTTAATGCAAGAATCGGATTGAATGCCGAAAAACAATGGACAATAGTCGTGCGAAATATCAGAAACCGGCAGCCCGTTTGCGGCAAGCAACGACACGATCTGGTCGAGTTCTGTAATGGGTTCTATGTGCATCTCAGTCGCTCCATTCCCGACGAATGCGAGCCCACTTTGCGTCTCGCTGTATTTCAATATCACTCACATCCTCATCCTGTAAATGGCGAAAACGGTTTTGCCCAAACAGATAGTCTCTTATGGATGCAAACTCGCCGGGATTATGGTTAAGAACAAACCTCCCTTCCGCATATTCTGCCAAATACCAGAGACCGCAATCGACCGCTTTTTTGGCGACCACTATGGTTTCAGCGGTTTCATATCCCCAACCGACAGGACATGGTGCAAACACATGAATATAGGAGGTGCCATCTACCGTTCTCGCATGCTCCAGCTTTCGGAGATAATCCAGCGGATAGCCAACACTGGCCGTTGCTGCATAGTCAATACCATGAGCTGCAACGATTTCGAACATCGGTTTTTTCCGGGTAATCGCTCCCCGCAGGCGTTTTCCTGCTGGTGATGTTGTTGTCCGTGCTCCTGAAGGGGTCAGTCCACTTTTTTGAACTCCTGTATTCATGTAAGCCTCGTTATCGTAGCAGATATAAATGATCTTGTCATGACGGTCTATGGCGCCGGAGAGTGCCTGAAGGCCAATGTCTGCTGTACCTCCGTCACCAGCAAAGCCAACCGCATGAAAATCTTCTATCCCGAGTGCCCGCGCACCTGCCGCGATGCCCGAAAGCATAGACGCCGTTCCTGGAAACGTTGAAATAATCGCATTACAGGAAAATGCCATCTGTGGGAAAATAAACCCTACAGCAGACATACACCCTGCCGGTACGACTGCATAAGAGCGCTCTCCAAGGACTTTCAATGCCAGCCGCAGGGCAAGGCTTCCGCCACAGCCAGGGCAGGCTTTGTGCCCATAAAAAAACTCACGATCGCTCAACCCGCGTATGGATATCTTATGCTCCCGGTGCTGTTCAGATAAATTCAACGGTTTCTCCTGGTTCGCTGTTCTTGAGTCGTTTAAAAATCAGTTCAATATCTGCGGCAGAGATATCTTTGCCCCCCAAACCGCCGACAAAGTTCAGGAGTCGGGGTGGAACCACCTGCGATCTCATCAACGCCGAACTCACATTGGTAAAAACAGTTCCTTCAAAACCGAACGAAATGTCTTTTTCCAAAACTCCAACCGCTTTTGCGCCTGCAAGTGCTCTCCTGATTTCTGCATCAGGAAAAGGCCTCATGTAACGAATTCGCACAAGTCCAACCCGTTCTCCTCCCGACCTCAGCTTCTCAATGACGGGTCTGATTGTTCCGGCGACACTTCCAAGGGTAACAATAATGTATTCCGCGTCTCCACAGTACAGGGTTTCAATCAGTCCCGGATAGTTTCGTCCGACAAGCCGTCCGAATCGTTCTTCAACTTCACCAATAACCCGCGATGCCTTCAACATCGCCAAATGTTGCAACTGTTTGAATGCCTGGTTATAAGCGGGGCCTGCCGTGAATGCGAGACTCATGGGACAATCGAAATCCATCTTGTTGGTTGTTCTGAACGGAGGCAGAAAGAGATCAATCTCGTTTTGGCCAGGGACATTGACCAGTTCGTATGTGTGGGTAATGACAAATCCATCAAGATTGATCATCATGGGTGTGAGCACCTCGGAATGCTCAGCAATGGCATAAGCCTGAAGAACCAGATCAAGCGACTCCTGTGCATCTTCCGCATAAGCCTGTATCCATCCGCAATCGAGCAGCGACAGGGAGTCGCGCTGATCACCGTAGATATTCCACGGTAATGCGACTGAACGATTCGCATTCATCATCACAATCGGAAAACGACCACCACTTGCATAGTGCAGGCACTCCGCCATATAGAGTAACCCTTGTGATGACGTGGCTGTAAACGTGCGTGCACCGACTGCGCTGGCGCCAATACAGGCAGAGAGGGCCGAATGCTCGGACTCGACATGCAGATATTCCGACTTCAGGGATTCCTCTTCAACCATTTCAGCAAGCCTCTCAATCACCGTGGTCTGTGGTGTAATGGGATATGCGGCAATCACATGGGGACGCGCCAAACGAACAGCTCTTGCCACAGCCTCATTTCCTGAAAGAAATGCTTTTGTTTCACGTTCCATAGTTCCCTTCATTTTCCATGCTAATAGCCTTTTGCCTGCACTCTCGGGCACAGATACCACACCCTTTGCAATAGTCATAATCTATCTGAAGAGCACCGCGATCATGCCGCTGGATAACGCCATCAGGACAAAGCAGCCAGCAGATCAGGCAATTTGAACAAGCTGTGGCATCAATAACGGGGCGCAGGCTTCTCCACGCAGCATTGGTATCGACCAGATGGCCAGCAGGAAAGGCTGTCCCCACGGGATAATCACCCAGTTCCACGGGCGGAATGAATGATCTGTTTCTGACTGGGCAGGTCATGCGATGTTTCCTCCATAAACGTTATATGCCGCTTCGAGCAATGCTACATTTTTCTCTGCCGATGTTCCTTTCATCTCCGCCCTGATTGCAGCAATGAGAGAATGAATGCGGACTATATCACTTGATGCCGCAAGTGCACCCAACAGTGCGGTGTTGGTAATTGGACGACCAAGATATTGCATGGCAAGTGAGGTTGCGTCAACAAGAACAGTTCGTACATAATCAGGAGGTCGAATAGGTAATTCGCCATGAGCTGTGTTGACAAGAAGCAACCCGCCTCGGCGTAATCCATTCAAAACTGAATCGTCGAGCAGTGTATCATCAAGAATAATAACGACATCACAATCGGTAATGATACTTCGATCTGCAATTTTGCAATTGTCGATCCGTGTGAAACCGAGTACTGGCGATCCCCGGCGTTCAGGCCCGAATGAGGGAAATGCCAAGGCATAACGATCCTCAAAAAGCGTTACCGCAACACCCAACAGTCTGGCGGCTGTAAAAGCGCCCTGTCCGCCTCTCCCGTGCCAGCGAATCTCAACCATTGCTGAAATTTTTTGCCTGCGCACGTAACGTCAACAGACGTGCTCCTGCGGCATTGAGAGTCTCCGGCTGTTTGGCAAAATGAAACCGGATCAGGTTGTGGACCGGTTCACGGAAAAAACTTGATCCGGGAACTGCTGCAACTCCACCCGTGCGTGCCAGCCATTCACAAAAGAGGACATCATCAGTGACCCCGAATTCACCAACATCGACCATTACATAATAGGCGCCCTGCGGCCGCGTATAGGAGAGCCTTGCCTTGTCGAGCCAACCAAGAAAAATGTCCCGTTTTTCAGTGTAACTCGCCAGGAGAGTTTCATAATAGGAATCGGGAAATTCAAGCGCTGTCACAGCGGCGTCCTGCAATGGCGCTGCGGCTCCGACGGTCAGGAAGTCATGCACCTTGCGGATTGCATCAATAACGGTGGGCGCTGCCACCACTGTTCCAAGCCTCCAACCGGTAATTGAATAGGTTTTGGAGAGCGAACTGCACGTGATGGTGCGCTCAAACATATCCGGCAACGCAGCGATGCTTCGGTGAGTGTGCGGTGCATAGACAATGTGCTCATAAACCTCATCAGTGATGACAAAGGTATCGAATTCAATGGCAAGGTTAGCGATGATTTCCAGTTCGCTCTGCGAAAAGACTTTCCCTGTTGGATTACCCGGATTACAGAGAATCAAGGCTTTGGGTCGGTGTTGCTCAAAAGCTTTGCGGAGTTCATCCGGGTCAAAGGAAAATTCCGGTGGGCGCAATGGAACATAGACAGGAATTGAACCGGTGAGAATGGTGTCGGCGGTATAGTTTTCATAGAACGGGGAAAAGATGATAACCTTGTCTCCCGGGTTGCAGGCGGTCATCATGGCGGCCATCATCGCTTCCGTACTGCCGCAGGTCACCACCACGTTTGTTTCCGGATCAACTGGAATTCCCATGAATCGTGATTGTTTGCGGGCAAAAGCCTGACGAAAATTTGCCGCACCCCAAGTAACCGCATACTGGTGCGGTCCCTGGCGACCTGCGCGTTCAGCCGCCACCAGCAACGCTTCTGGCGGATCGAAGTCTGGAAACCCCTGCGACAGATTGATTGCTTCGCAGCTATTGGCCACACGGGTCATTCTCCGAATAATGGATTCTGTAAAATGGCTTGTTCGCCTGCTTGTTTCCGGCACGAATAAATCCCTGATTGGTTATGTGTTTCGTAAATCAATAATCCGTTTTGCTTTATGAGTCGCGCGGGGGAGCGTTCCATTAGCCAGTACGTTGACCTGTCTTGGATTAACTCCTGAACGTTGTTTGATCAGTTCAGTAACCTGTTGTGAAAGCACCTCTGCTTTGGCTTCATATCCTTCTGCAGCTTCAACATCCACCTCAAACCGGAGAAGTCTGTGTTCATTATAGACCGTAATACGGTATTCTCCGGTCAGTCCCGTTAATCCCCTGACAACATACTCAATATCACTTGGAAAGATATTAACTCCTGAGACAATTAGCATGTCGTCAATGCGCCCCTGCACCGTAAAGCGGGCATGGGTGCGTCCGCATGAACATGAATCCCTGAAGCGAGTAACAATATCACCTGTACGAAAACGAATCATGGGACGCGCCTGTTTTTTCAGTGTGGTGAGCACCATTTCTCCATGCTCACCATCAGCGACAGGTTGCTGTGTATCCGGATCGAGCACTTCAATGAGGATGTTGTCTTCGGCCAGATGCAGACCATTTTTTGCAGAACACATACCGGCACAAGCGCCAAAAATATCGGAAAGTCCATAAAAGTCGAAAAGTTCAGCTCCCCAAAGCTCTTCAATGGCCGATCGGGTGGCCGGGATGGAGCCACCCGGTTCTCCTGCAACTATAATTTTGCGGATATGCAGGTCACGTTTCGGATCAATACCCTGCTTCAGGGCACTTTCTCCCAGATGCCAGGCATAGGAGGGCGTTGTCCAGGTAATGGTGGGTTTAAACTCTTTCATGATGTAGAGCAGCCTTTCTGAGGGAATAGTGCCAGCCCAGATGCAAAGAGCTCCAAGATTCTGAGCGCCGATAACATCCGGTCCGCCAACAAAAAGGCTGAAATTGAGCGCATGCAAATACCTGTCTTTTGGCCTCATACCAGCAGCCCAGAACAGCCGAGATTCAACATTCTGAAAATCATCAAAATCCTTTTTGGTAAACGGACTGAGCGTAGGAACTCCCGTTGAACCACTTGAAGCAGAAACAAAGACAATTTCTTCTTCCGGAACCGCTACCATATCACCCAAATCCGGAACAGCCAACTGGCGGTCACGTTCAATTATTTTATCGGTAAACGGAAATCTGCCAAGATCTTCCAGGTGATTCAGGCTGGATGGCTTTACTCCGACGGCATCAAATGCCTGATGGTAATACGGGGATCGCTGATAAGCAAATTCCAGATGTTCCCGCAGTAACTCCAGTTGAAGTTGCTCTAATTTTGGCCTTGGGAGGGTCTCGATCTCCTCCTCCCAGAATTTTCGAGTACTCATGCGTTATTCTCCATTAATGAGGTCTTATAAATTGCGCCCTTCACTCATCAGTCGTTTATAATAAAATGCACTGGTATAGAGTGCGGCTGCAGGGTTGTGCCCAAGTACCCTGTCTTTTGTAATCAGCGTCGTCACCGGAGCGTCGGAATATTTGATAAAGAGCGAATCATGACCGACACATAAACCAATGATGATGTTCAAGTCTGTTTTCTGGTCGTTGAGAAGTTTGGCTTGCAAAATTGGATTACACAAAGCTTCATGGGTGCCCTTCTGAATTTTCAGATCATCATCGATGCCGATTTCAGTTTTATCAACAGAACCAATCTTGCAAAGTACTGAGTATGGCTCAAGACCGTTAATCCTGAGTACCTTGACAAAAATTCGGGTCTCTTCCGAGAGTCCGATGCAGGTTGCAAGCCCAATTTTCTTCGCTCCTATGCGGTTGGCAAATGCAATAATCTCCTCAACACGGGTCAGTTTACCATAATAGGTGCCCTCAACTTCCGCAGAGGCCCGTGCTATTCTGGCATCAATACCATCTCCGCGATAATGGTCTGTAATGTTGTCCAGTTGTTCTTGCTCAATCGAGCCGGTCAGACAGAAATCAGGAAATCTGCCTTCTTGCCGATAACAGTTAAGCGCTCCACACTCCGAACAGCTTAATGTCTGCTGTTCCTGTTTTCCTGGTTTTTGCTCAGACGCCATGAACATGCTCCTTTTTAATGACCGCTGATTGCGGAAATGCCAGTGCCTGCAAAAAAATCTTTTCGAATTCTGGCTCACCTGAAAGCTCAAGCACCGTCATCCGCTTTACGAGGGATGATGCTTCACGACGCATCTCCTGGTTGAGCAAAAAAGCTGTCGCCCCGCTTCGGGAAGTATTACCGAGAAACTCGACCCTGTCAGCAAAACTTTCGGGCAGAAGACCAAGAAAAACAAGACTGGAAACCTGCAAATGTGCGCCAAATGATCCTGCAATAAACACTCGGTCAACGTCATCGGCGGCAAGCAGAGTTTTTTTCAGCAACAGGTCAATTCCTGCACGAACAGCGCCTTTTGCCAACTGCACCTGGCGAATATCCTGCTGGGTCACACTGACCTTTTCCGAAAGCCGGAATCGTGTTCGCCCCTGTTCCACTTCGATGTAATCTCTCCAGATTTCAAAAACTTCCGTTCCCGGTTTTGCAAAACGTCCATTCCTGTCCACGATTCCCACGCGAGCCATTTCTCCGACCGCATCCAGCAGGCCGCTTCCACAAAGACCGATCGGCAAGGCTCCGGAAATTGTCTGAATTTCAACCGTGCCGCCTCTGAGATGAACCTTCTCAATCGCTCCATCAACAGCTCTCATGCCACAGGATATATTCATTCCTTCAAATGCAGGCCCTGCTGCAGTTGATGTTGCGGTTATCTTTCCATCTGCGGCAATGAGCATCTCGCCATTTGTTCCAATATCCACAAACAGCGTAATTCCATTGAGATAAGGCAACTCTGCGGCTATAATTCCCGAGATAATATCTGCTCCAACATAGGCTGAAGCGACAGGAGGAAACCAGACAATCCCTTTTTCAGCAATCTGCAACCCTATTTCAACAGCAGGCAACGAGCAATCCGTTTGCACCAGCACGTGATAGGGAGATTTACCGAGAGAGGATGGTGAGGTTTTCGCTGCAATCGTCAACATCGTCGTATTGCCACTCAGTATCGCCTCGTAAAGATGGGTTCGGTTAATGTTTTCACCTGCTGCCAGTAAGACAATCATCCGGTTCAGTTCCCGAAAAAGATCTGTTTGCAAAAGAATGAGACCATCTTCGGCTGAACCCAGTTTAATTCTGGAAAGAACATCCTGTGCTTGCAACGCCTGCGGATTGAGCGCTGACGTTGAAGCAAGTTCTTTTCCTGTTGTAAGGTCAACAAGCGCCACAACCAGTGTTGTCGTACCGATATCGATGGCTACACCATAAAGATTTTCCGTCGTGTCTCCAGCTTCAGTCTCAAGGAGAAGGCCACCGGCCGTCACGCTTGTTGTGACGCTCAGTGGATCATACTCCTTGACGATCAAGGGATGAAGCGGAACCAAACAACACTTCCCGTCAGCCACAATTGCAGTCATGCTCTGCTCTGACGGTTGCACATCAACCCTGACGTCTCCATGAATATAAACCTGACAGCCCAGCACCCATTCGTCTCCCTCAGCTCCAACTCTCAGAATATGATCTCCCTGTCCGTCACGCAAACTTGAGAGAGAACCTTCCTGTATTGCGACCTTGCACTTTTCGCAGACACCTTCCCGGTTGCAGGGAGATTCTAGAAGAATACCCGCATGATGAGCTGCATCAAGCAAAGATGTTCCCGGAGAAACATCGATTTTTCTCTCTTGACTGACAAAGAAAACCTCGTGCATGGTTTAAGCTCCCTGTACCGTTTGAGTCATGGCACGGATATTGGCGAGGGTTGTTGACGTACTCAACCCGCAAGCAGGAGAGATAATATCGATGCCCTCTTCAATAAGTTTTTCTGTCTGTGCAGCAATTTTCTCCGGTGTTCCCCACTGCAATGCGTACGTGCTGAGATTCCCCATAGTGGTCAGTCCGGGGTAATCCTCTTTCAGCTTTCCAAGATTGACCATGGCATCAGTGCTGATGGCATCGGCCAGAAGCTGCGGAATGAGAGGCCTGACGCGCTCAATTTTGCCGCATATATGCAGAATAACTGGTGTTTCCAAACGATGAATGGCACTGGTCAGAATATTCAGGTAACGCACCGCATATTCCTGAAACATTGCAGGACCAAGAATTTCGCCGGTGGCAGAGGGATCACCAATTGCAATGACCGTCGCACCTGCCTTTATTGATTCTTCTGCAAAACGTATCAGCAATTCCGTCACATACTCAAGAACCCTATGTGCTCCTGCCGGATTTTTGCGTAGCTCTTTGTAGAAGATCATCGGATCGATGATTGATGCCGCAGTACTCACCGGCCCTGTCATGCTGACAACAACGGGTAACTGTGGATGTGTTTGAACCAGTTTTGAGGTTGCAGCAGTAACGATCCGAATACGCCCGGACTCAACCATCTCGTCGAGATCCCGGAAAACAACGTGACCTGTGGAAGAAAATGCCTCTTTCACAATTTTCGGTTCGCACTCAAGCGTCCCTTTATCAATCTGGCTGCCAAGCAACTCGGCTTCAACAGTCATGCAGAAAGGTACTCCAAGATTTTCAAACCCGGTCTGTTCCTGAATGGCACAAGCAAGTGATGCCATCAACTCAGGATGATCATGTGCGGCTGGCAGGGTATAACCGCTGCTCTGCATTACCTCAACAATTGAAGCATTCATCATGCCTCCCATGCAGATCACCGGAGGTCGATCTGTCTCTCTTTTATTCAAGGCATCAAGAAGCCGTATTTTTGGACTGATATCGTTCATTGTGCATCCAGATCTTCAACGGCAACGGGATAGCCGATTTCCCTAACGGCATCAAGCATGGCGTCAATATTTTGTAGCGGTGTTTCCGTTGGCAGACTACAGCCGGAAGCAAGAACAAAACCACAGGGATTGTCGTGTGCAGCAAGAACGCATTTAAAAACTTCACGACGAATATCCTGACGACTTCCCTGAAGCATGATGGCTGAAGGATGAACATTTCCCATAAGTCTGACTCGATGACCGATTTTCTTTTTGGCTTCAAGCAAATCGGCGTCGTTGTCAATAGAAAGGCAGTCCGCACCGGTATCAGCCATTTTATCCCAGATTGGACTTGTTTTGCCGCAGATATGGAGCGTTACCGGCTTGCTTTTGGAGTGGATATAATCGACCAGAATTTTCAGGTAGGGAAAACTGAACTCTTCGAATTGTTTCGGGCTGATGACTGTTGAGGACGACATGGCATCAGTCAAACTTGGAGTTCCACCTGCCGCAAAGATGGCTTCGGCATAAGCAAGAGCAGACTCCAGTGATAGTTTGCAAAGTTTGTGAACCGTAGCGGGATCTTTCAAAACAAACCTTGACAAGGTAACGGCCCCGATGAGAAATGAGGCATTGGTAAAGGGTCCGGTCAACGCAGCCGTTACCGGAACTTCATCTCCGACCTCCTGCACAACTCGCTCAATTGCTTCGAGATGGTGAGGCAAAACGCCATCACTATAGGGATCAACAGGTTTGAGATTTGCTATTCCGGACACATCCTGAATGGCAGGTTCTCCAAGAAAAGCAGTCTCATCTTCAGGAACTCTAACCTTTGCTCCCATGCCTTCAGCAATGGTGTAGAGATCAGTAAAGACACGGATATTATCGTACCCAAAACGACGGTAGGATGCAATGTGTGCATCAGCCAGAATTTTACCATTATTGCGCAATGCACTGACCTTCACCCCAAGTATCCTCGCTGCAGTGTTCCCAACAATCGGCACACAAGGCAATCGGTCAACAGGCGCTCCTTTCGCATAAGCCGCGAGACGTTGTACTGGAAAAAGCTGATCAATATACAAGGGCTTTGGATCATGCATAAGTGTTTTTTCCGAATAATTTGTTTAAGAGTTTGATTGCGGCCGGCGCATTCGGCGCATAACCGTCAGCACCAATTCGGTCGGCAAACCCCTGTGATATGGGCCCCCCGCCAACAATAACCTGAAACGACTCACGCTGCCCTCTTTGTTGAAGAAGTTGAATAACTTCTGACATTCCATCCATTGTTGTGGTCATCAAAGTCGAAAGTGCAATGGCATCAGCCTGTTCTATTATGGCGATATCCACAATCTTCGAAGGCGGTACGTCCCTTCCCAGATCAATGACCTCAAATCCCGCAGCATCAAGGAGTGTTTTTACAAGATTTTTTCCAATGTCGTGCGTATCGCCTTCAACCACAGCAATAATAATCTTTATACGGGATCGCTGATGCTCTCGATTGATATGAGGGTTGAGAATGTTCAATCCGGCATACATGGCATCTGAACAGAGAAGAATTTCAGGGATAAAATATTCTTCATCTTCGAAAAATTTGCCAGCACGGTTCATACCATCGACAAGTCCCCTCTCAATTGCCCGGTAAGCGTCAATTTTTTCTGCAATAACCTTGTGTGCTATATTTATTGCAGTATCCTCTTCCATATTCAGCACAGCGTCTGAAAGTGCCGTAAAATAGAGTTGTTCTGTTTGCTCATTCATACCCGCTCATCTCCTGTTTTGATAACAATCCTGTCTGGTAGCAAAGCCTTTCCGCTTTTTCAACGCACCCAAAAAAGAACACGACGTTTGACAAAATCAAGCAGTGCCATTGAGCCAAAAGTTACTCCGCCTGTATAAAGAATTCCGGCAACCATACGCGGATAGTCGGCATAGTCGGCATAGTACTGTACAAACCGCCCAAGTCCTTCATTGGCTCCAAACAACTCAGCCACCGTTAAAAGAATAAATGCAAGGGCCAGCCCAACTGACATTCCCGCAAAAATATTCGGCAATACGGCAGGAAATACAACCCGCCACATATACTCAAATCGACCAAACCCGAGAATGCCTGCATTATCACGATAACGAAGAGGAACAGCAGCAGCACCTGCTGCTGTATTGACAAATACAGGCCAGAAAACGCCGATAAAAACCACAAGAATAGCAGATATTCTGAATGTCGGCATCAGCGCAATGGCATAGGGGATATAGACCGTCGGAGGAACAGGAGCAACAACCTTGGCAAAGGGATCAAATGCCCGGTGTAACCAACCGACTGTGCCAGCCACTATTCCCCACATTGCTCCGAGGATGACGGCACAAAAATATCCCGGAATCAGAATAAGAAATGATGACAAGGTTCCTTTCAACAGCTCCGGGAAAGAATCCTGCAACGCTTTGAAAGTTACTGCCGGAGAGGGATAGAGTGTTGAGTCATGCAGCGGAAGCATGGTGGTTGTAACCTGCCAGCATAGACCAATACCAACAAACAGCAACAAGCCTTCAAAACCTTTGATGCCTTTATGGTGATGAACAGAATGATGTTGTTGTTGCGTCATATCATTTCACCCTCACCGACAACTGAACCAATTTCAAGCTGCCGTTCAATATCTTCATGGTACAGAGCTGCAATTTGTTGTGAAAGTTCACGGAACTCTTTGGATTGAAAAAGATCATGTCTAAAATGTTTGCCTTCAAACGGAACTTTGATTTCCGCAATAATCCGCCCAGGATTTGAACCGAGTACTATTACCCTGTCGCCCAGATAAAGCGCCTCCTCCACATCATGCGTTACAAAAACAATAGTTCTCCTGTTCGAGTTGTTTCGGGAGAGCAGTAACAATAAATCCTGAAGTCTCAGGCGATTGACTGGATCCAGTGCTCCGAATGGTTCATCCATAAGCAAAACCGGCGACCCCAAAGCTAATGATCGGGCAATTGCACAACGCTGTCGCATGCCTCCTGAAATTTCATAGGGGTGTTTGAACCCCACACCAGGCAGGCCAACCAGATCGAGGTATTCTTCCGCAATTTGATCTCTTTCCGCTTTTGAAAGTCCCTTGCGTGCTTTATTAATGGCGATAACCAGATTATCCCTGAGATTCAGCCATGGAAAAAGAGAGTAATCCTGAAAGACAACACCTCGCGTAATGTTCGGTCCGGTGACAACATCTCCCCGATGAAGAATCTTTCCGCCAACAGGCGTTTCCAGTCCGGCAAGCAGCCTCAAGAGGCTTGTCTTTCCACAACCGCTTGGCCCAAGCACAGCAATAAACTCTCCCCTGGCAATCTTGAGATTGATATTCTTCAAAACCAGGGAAGAGTCATAGCCAAATGAGAGATTCTCAACTGAAAATTCTATGCTGGAATCTGTATCAACTTCGCCTTCATTGCCGACTCTATGAGAATATCCCTCCGCATCGCTCTTAATCACGCTCATTGAATTGCTTTTTTAGTTTCGCCCAATAAAGATCTTTGGGGTTCTCAGCAATGAGGCTTTCCAGAGCAGCTTTATAGACTGTTGTTACTATAAACGGCCGGATTCCTGCTTTTGAATCGACAAATTCACTCTGCTGCATCGTTTTCCAGAAGGCTTCAACTCCCTTGACGTTCGGATCAGAACTCTGGTCAAGATGGCCGCCATAATAGGCCTTTTCAATCAGAAGAGGATCAATTTTCAGATACTGCTGAATAATTGCCACCGTTTCCGCCCGGTTGGCAGGCGACTGTGTAAATCTTTCTGCTCGTAGTATCGCTCTGATAAAACGAGGCCAGACGTCTGCCTCTGTTTTCAAGTCGGAAGCATTAACAGTCAGCCTGCAGCAGGGATGTCCGGGAGCCAGTTCGTGAGATCGTGCTATAATGACAAGACCCATCTCTTCTGCCCGCACATCATGCGGACCCCAGACAACTCCGGCATCGACCTGACCAGACTTGACCGCTTCCAATACAGCCGGTGGATTTTTCAACTCAAAAATCTGGAGATCTTTTTTCCAGTTAATCCCGGCACGACGCAAGGCGCCCCGAAGCACGGCATCCCCGGAAGCAAGACGAACTGTGGCAACTTTTTTGCCTTTCAGCTCTTTAATTGATTTGATGACAAGGGCCTTTTCCGGAGTAGTGACAATCGCAGCATCCTCACCCATAACTCCACCGATTATTTTTATATCAGCACCCTTTGAGATGTGGACCAGCGGCGCAGTGGTACCAAATGCACCAATATCAAGTTTTTTTGCACGAATTGCGCTCATACCATCAGCCGAATTGGCAAACTGAATCAACTCGACCTTAATACCTTCCTGATCAAAATAACCTTTCTCCTTAGCCACAAAGAATTTGGCATGCCCGGTGACGGGAAGATAGCCGACATTAATTGAAACCGGAGGAGTCAGTGGGGGATATTTTTGCGCTCTTGCTTCTGAAAATAAAAGCGATGAGAGTGCTGCCACAATACTTAACGCAAAGAAAAACTTACGAGGCAAAAGTGGCGGAAAACCTGTCCTTTTGAGAAATAGCATCATAATCAAGATAGTTTTGATCGTTTCACAGAGTTCTTTTATTATTATATGCCGCAATATCTAACTTGTTTCATTTATTACAAATACCATAAATGCGGTATTTGGTATACCATAAACAGATTTTATTCTGTGACTTTTATTGAGTTGTCGTCCAGAGCAATGGATATATCTGCACAAAAAGATTTTATTGGACGAGGAGATTCCAGAGTTATATCTGGTAATCCACAATAATCTCCCGAGACTTCAGCAGATCAGCCACCTGGTTGATGGCATCACCGAGTCTGTTGAGAACTGGAATTTGAAGGTCAGGCTGATATCGTGAAAAGCCGTTCTCACCCATATTGACCACAAGAATATCATTCGGCTCATTGAGCAGCTTCAGTGTCTCAATATCGTAGTCGTCAGCATCATCAATAGTGGTAATAAAGATCAGTCCGGCATCGGTGAGAATACGGGCAAGCTCTCCGATTCTTCTCAACCGCTCCCCTGCGCTA
>CAIYWF010000233.1 GCA_903929845.1 uncultured Chlorobiaceae bacterium
AGCATACTCTGTGCCTGCAATAAGATGTGTCCCAATATCTACACACATCTGAACAGCGCGTGAAATATTAAGAGAAAGAATATCCTGAGCATCATAATTATTCGCTATGGCGGCCGCGCTCTCAGGGCATTTCTCTTTAACCCTGCGGACAGAACGACGCAAAGATTCCAGTTTCTGGTCAATTAACGCCCAATCCATGCATCCCTCCGTTCTTTAAGAATTCTTCTCTGAGACGGCACAAAATCCTCCTGGTTATAGAGATGTTTAAGCACTTGCTCTGCGTAGAGTGTATCGTTGCCCATGATTCTGCGACCGCCAGCAATAATCTGGCCAAGCAAAGGCTCCCCAATAGTTGATAAATCAATTAAATCTACAGGACGTCCTGTCAATTCTGCCAGTTCAGAAATCAGCGCCATGATCTTATGAACATCAAGTGGACAATCGGCAACAACCGCGATATCAAGGTCGCTGTCATAGCGGGCTGTCCCTTTCGCTACAGATCCAAACAGCAACGCAAGAACAATTTCCGGGTGGCGCTCAAGCACCTGCCGAAGCTGGCTGTCAAAAGTATGATCAATAGGCTTGTTCATAAGAAAATTTCTTCCGGCTGCATGCAATTAGTTATCGTTCAGAGCAAAGCTCAGTAAAAGATGCCGCCATTTTTTCCCAATCATCATTAACACGGTCAACTCCGCCGCTATTTCTTTTGTTTGTTCCCTGGCGACCGGGATGTGACTGCAACCAAACCTCAGAACCATAGAGAGAAAACGGTGCATTAATTCCCTTTTCAATCGTATCAACCTCTTTCTCGTCAGCCGCAAATCTTACGGCATTGAACGTATCCAATCCACAACAAATCACCAGTTTTGGCTGAACAATAGCTATCTGAGGTAAGGCAAATTTTTTAGCCGCCCATCGCAAATCTTTGTCTGAAATTTTAGCTCTTACCGCCCCCGCTTTGATGTAGGGAAAAAGATTCGTGGCGTAGGTCTGATCAAGAGCAATCGAAAAATACTTGTTGAGTAGCTCTTCAAGATGCTCATTAGGATATTGCCCTTGCGTCCGCCCATATCGTAATTCAAATTTTTGTTGTTCAAGATCAACCGCCGGTACACTCATTTCATCATCGGAACCCCAATCCTGCAACAGCACAAAAATTTCTGCATTGACATTATCAGCGCCTTTGGTGTAAGGGGAAACATGATCACATTCGTAAATCCCTTCATGGTATTTCCCAAAGCGAAATGATCCTTCAGGTGGCGCAGTCTGTTTGCGTTCGACCGCCAATTCAAGTAATGCCTGACGTTTATCCATAAAAGTCTCCTTTTTTTATACGCATTGTTGAGAAAGCCATATTCGCCGTCACCGGGAAAAACTTTTGATATTGACAAACTCACAGATACCATAACGGGAGAGCTCCCGGCCATATCCAGACTCTTTCACTCCGCCAAATGGCATGCGTGGATCTGACTTGACCGAGCTGTTAAAAAAACAGTTCCCAACCTCAAGCTGATCCGCGAGAAGAATCGCCCTGTCGATATTTCGGGAGAAGATTGCCGAGCCAAGGCCGTATGGTGTATCGTTGGCTTTGCGTATGGCATCATCATCATCCAGCGCTTCAATAAGCACGGCAACTGGGCCGAATGTCTCTTCATCGTACGCAGGCATTCCCTTCTGCACTCCGGTAAGAAGTGTTGGAGGATAGAAGAATCCTTTTCTTTTAGGGATTTGCCCACCGCAAAGCAATCGGGCTCCCTGTGCAACGCTTCCAGCAACTTGGGTGTGTAGTTGATCGCGAAGATCACGTCGCGCCATCGGGCCAAGGTCAACAGTTGGATCAAACGGATCACCCATCACCGAAGCCTGGATTCTCTGCAACAGAAGGCGTTCAAACTCCTTGATGACTGACGAGTGCACAATAAAACGTTTTGCTGAGATACAGCTCTGCCCACCGTTGAGCAGACGCGCCGCCGCACAAATCGCAACTGCCTGCGGGATATCAGCATCATCAAGCACAAGGTAGGGATCGCTGCCTCCAAGCTCAAGCACGCTTCTTTTGATGGCTCGTCCGGCTTTTGCAGCAACAGCACGGCCAGCGGCGGTACTTCCGGTCAACGAAACACCCTGAATGGCGGGATGATCAATCATAAAGCCAGTCAACCGGTCAACATCTTCGAGGTCGATATGAACGGTTCTGTACAGATGTTCAGGAAAACCTGCTTCACGAAAAAGCTCCTCGATAACAATGGTTGAACCGGTAACACTCGGAGCATGCTTGACGATAATGCCATTACCCGCCATAATTGTCGGAGCGGCGAATCGAAATACCTGCCAGAAGGGAAAATTCCACGGCATGATGCCAAGCACAAGACCGATGGGCTCAAAGGTAACCAGACCTCGAACACCGCCATCCAACAAACTCTCCTCCTGCATTAAAAACTCGTCCGCATGATCGGCATAATAATCGCAGACCCAGGCTGACTTGACCACTTCAGCGACAGCCTGCGCCAGTGGCTTGCCCATCTCAAGCGTAATGAGCGCTGCATGACGCTCTTTCTGTTGGCGCATGAGTTCAGCCAAGCCTCTCATCAGCATGCTACGATCCTCTAATGAAACCTTTTTCCATGAAAGCGCATCTCTACGGGATGCCTGCAGGATCTCTTCAATCTCTCCGGATGTCATGGTCTGATACTCAGCAATCGGCTCTTCGGTAGCAGGATTAACAGTAATGATCATTGCAGTTAACGGTTCATGATGAAAAAAATTAATCGATGCTTTCATAGATGGCAAGATAACTCTCGAAACGGTCGGGATCAAGACGACCATCCTCCACCGCCCTCATAATCCCGCACCCTGGCTCTACGGTATGGGAACATGAAGAGTAACTGCACTCCTGCATCAATGAGAGAAACTCCCTGAAATAGAAACGCAGATTTGCACGGGTAATCCCTGAA
The DNA here is from genome assembly GCA_903929845.1 of uncultured Chlorobiaceae bacterium. Taxonomy (GTDB): domain Bacteria; phylum Bacteroidota; class Chlorobiia; order Chlorobiales; family Chlorobiaceae; genus Chlorobium. The sequence goes on from CAIYWF010000233.1 coordinate 2,955, forward strand.
AGATTAAACTCCCTGATCCCCGGGGTATCGATGATATAGCCACCCTTTGGCAGAGCAAGCATAACAGAATTTGTGGTCGTATGAAGCCCTTTTCCTGTCTTCATATTTGTTTCACCGGTACGAAGCCGATCTGGTTGACCGGAGAGCTGATTAATCAAAGTTGACTTTCCGACACCGGAGTGGCCGCTGAACGCTGAAAGCTTTCCGGCCAGTGCCTTTCGAAGGAGACCCATACCACTCTTCTCTTCAGCGCTGGTATAGACAACTCTGTAACCAAGCGCCTTATAGGGCTTCATCAGCTTACGGGTCTCCTTTGAATCCTCAAGATCCATTTTGTTAACCACAATCACGGTCTCCATCTGTTCGGATTCCGCAAAGACGAGGTAACGATCAATCAAACGGGTATTGAGAGGAGGATCAAAAGCCGAAACAACAACAACCAACTGATCTATATTGGCGGCTATCACCTGAACCTTCTCCTTGCTTCTGTTGCGTCGAACATCCCTTTTTCTTGTCAGCGCACTTTGGCGAGACAGCACGAGTGTAATTGCCGCTTCATGCAACGCTGTTCCAGTTTCAATCACCTTCAGCTCAACCCGGTCTCCTACAGCGACGAGCGTCGAATCACCATTCTCCGTTTTTGTTCCGGGAAAAGTGCGGCACCGATACTTGTTTCCATATTCGGAGATAACAACATAAGAGGCGCCGGATACCTCCATGACCATACCGTCAGGCACTCCTTCATGATTTTTGTTCATATACTGTCACAACACTCAATACTGCATTTATTCGAAACTCAAAAAAGACTATCCAATATCAGCCAGAGAGAAACGGTCGTGGTACTGACGCAGATAACACTCACGTATCATGGCATGTTCCGCTGCCCGCAACTGCCCGTCCTTTTCAACAAGAGCAAATGCGGCAGACCTAGCCGACTGCATGATAGTATAATCCGTGTTCAGATCGGCAATTCTTAACCCGCTCAAGGAGCCAGACTGCTCTTTTCCGAGAATATTGCCCGCCCCCCTTATTTTCGCATCAATTTCTGAGATAACAAAGCCGTCATTGGTTGACTCCATGGCCCCAAGCCGTTCGCGGGCCTCCGCACTCATTTTTGCATAGAGAAGAAAGCATGAGGATGAATGCTCTCCACGGCCCACCCGTCCCCTGAGCTGATGCAACTGGGCAAGACCAAACCGCTCAGCATGTTCAATAACCATAACTGTGGCATTCGGTACATCAACTCCCACTTCAATTACAGTTGTACCAACAAGCAGATCAATCTCCCCTCGCCTGAACTGCTCCATTACCGTCTCTTTCTCATCCGGGCTCATCTGTCCGTGAATCAGACCAAGGCGAAGATCGGGAAACAGTGTGGCAGAAAGTTCGTGATAACTTTCAACCGCCGCTTTCAGATCCATTTTTTCAGACTCCTCAACAAGGGGATAGACAATATAACCCTGTCTTCCTTGTGCAATCTGTGAGCGGAGAAAATCATACACTTTCATCTTCTCCTGTTCCGACCTCAGGAAGGTCTTGATCGGCCTTCTTCCCGCTGGCTTATCACGAATTACTGAGACATCAAGATCACCAAACACACCCATGGCAAGGGTTCTCGGGATCGGTGTGGCTGTCATCAGGAGCACATGGGGATTTATAGCCTTTTCCTGAAGCGCTTTACGCTGCAACACCCCGAAGCGGTGCTGTTCATCAATGATAACCAGTCCAAGATTGGAATAGCTGACTCCATGCTCAATCATGGCATGGGTGCCAATCACACAATGCAGTTCTCCGGAGCTGAGTGCATCAAGAACCGCCTGACGTACTTTTTTCCCCTGCTTGCCCGTCAGAATTCCAACCTGCAGACCAAGGGGAGTAAAATAACGTTTCATGACCAGATAGTGCTGCACCGCAAGAATTTCTGTAGGGGCCATGAAGGCCGACTGAAGCGCATTGTCGGCAGCAAGAGCCATGGCAAACATGGCCACAATAGTCTTTCCTGAACCGACATCTCCCTGCAGAAGACGGTTCATGGGACTGCCACTCCTGAGGTCTCGATATATTTCACGCACCGCATTTTTCTGGCCGTCGGTCAACGTATAAGGAAGGCTGGCATAGAGCTTTTGAGTGGCCTCACCGGAGTGCATGAACTTCACCGCTGCCTTATTCCGCCTGATCTCACTGTGGCGCAAGGCAAAAAGCAATTGAGAATAAAAAAGTTCTGTCCATTTCAGTCGACAGCGTGCCTGTTCAAGTCTTTCGTGAGATGAGGGAAAATGAATCTCTCGATATGCTTCGGCAAGTGAGAGTAAACCATTATCGGCAACCATTGAGGCCGTGAGATTCTCCCGCTGACCTGGAGCGCCCTGTTCAAAAGCGCGGGCAATAAGAGTTCGCATCTGCTTTGAGCCCAGACTCGCCTGCTTCATGGCCTCACTGGTCGGATAGATTGGAATAATCTTTCCGGTATTGTACAATTCAAAATCGCTGCACTCACCGTCAGTCGCCTGAAGACGATCGAAATCAGGGTGCTGCATCTGAGCATGACTACCGAAATAACTTACCTTCCCATAAACAGCAAGCGATTCTCCCTGAACAACACTGCGTGAAAAATACCGGACACCACGAAACCAGGTGAGTTCGAGAACACCGGTTGCATCACCAAGCCACGCCTTGAAGCGTGCTCTGCCCGGAGTATCTCCATCAAGCTGCGTCTTGATCACCGTACCAACAACCGTTACCGTTTCTCCATCAGCAAGAGTTCCAATACTTTTCATGACACTACGGTCAAGATATCGGCGGGGATAGTAGTCAAAAAGATCATCAAACGTCACAATTCCCACCTCTTTGAGGATTAATGCCTTTTTTGACCCCACCCCTTTAAGGTAAGTGACTGATGTTGAACCGGTCATATTAATGGTTGTAACTGGAATGAAATTCTTGTATATTTGCACCTTTACAATTTTATTGCCGGTCATATCATCTATTGTACGACAAAGTCAACGAAAGTCATGAAACAAGATATTCACCCCAAGTATACGGAAGTAACCGTCAACTGCGCAAACTGCGGGAACTCCTTCGTCACCCGTTCAACCAGAACAACCATCAAGGTTGATATCTGCAACAACTGCCACCCTTTCTATACCGGAAAGCAG
>CAIYWF010000234.1 GCA_903929845.1 uncultured Chlorobiaceae bacterium
CACTCCTGCCTACAGATATTTACATTGATTCGTCGAAGAGCTACGGTACCTCGTGGGATGAGAATACAGACAGTTACGCTATCATTGGCCGGAAGTCTTTTGTACAGGTTCGAGCAATGGCATCAGATTACTACTACATCGATGATAATTCTCTCAAACCGCTTCTTGACGAAGAGTCCGTGCTGGAGTGGACAGAACATATTACCTATCGACCACCGACAAGTTTCTCATACGATACCAGTACATCAGAAAGAGTGTCCGAACTTCACCGATACATAACGCACCTTTGGGAGGAAATCCGCAAAAGTCCGCAAGCGCTGATTCCTTTGCCCGTTGTTGTGTACTACCGTGCAACAAGAAGGATGGGGGGAATGCCTGAACTTGGGGATATCTTCAAACTCGATCTTGCCAGAGACAAGGCATTCGTCAGTGCTCTCGATGCGGCAGACAATTTTACTGCCATGTGCCAGTGGTTCTACTTGCGTGAGAACGCCGAGCTCCGTGCTAATGTAAACGCCCAGAATGGCGATAGCAAGGAGTTTGCCGACTTGCGTGCTATACGACAGGCATTGAAACTTACAATCGAAGGGCTGGAACGAGTCTATTTTGATGGCAGCCCGCCCCGACTGATGGTTGAAATCAGAGAGTTCGATGGCAGTTTGCGCTCATTTGAACTGGCGCAACTGAGCGACGGTTACCGAAATCTGCTTGCGTTGGTACTCGACTTCGCCCGTCGGCTTGCACAGGCTAATCCAAACTGGCCAAACCCGCTTGAAGCTCCGGGCATTCTGCTTATTGATGAAATCGAACTGCATCTTCATCCCCGATGGCAGCAGAAGGTCATTCCCGCCCTGCGCGCAGCCTTCCCGAACACCCAACTCATTGTCTCAACGCACAGTCCGGCGGTGCTCACCACGGTACGCCGCGAACATATCAAACTGCTCGGTGCTGACCATCAGTTTGAGCAGATCCCGAATGATGTAGGCACCTACGGCGCTGACAACTCCCGTGTTCTTGCCGAGGTGTTTGGTGCTGATTTACGGCCCGGAAACATTGATACCGTTGCAAAACTGCGAGCCTATCTGCAATTGATAGAAAAGCGCCAGCATGACACGGAAGAGGCAACCAATTTGCGCAACGAACTTGAATCTGCGTTAGGCACAAGCGACCCCGATCTTCTTCGTGCTGACCTGCGTGTAAAGCAGATAAAGATACTTGGCGAGAGATGAGGACAATTCAACGCAATGCACCGCCGGATTGTCTTGCTCGGCAACCAAAAAACCAGCAATGGAGTGAGTTCATTGGTACCCCATGCCATAGCGATCTACATACTGGTTTGCGCCAGGAGCAACAGGGACTCTGCTGCTATTGTGAACATCAGATTGAGGATAGCGACAGCCATGTTGAACATCTTGAACCGCGCAAAACAAATGAGGCCCGCACTTACCACTACACCAACCTGCCTCTATCATGCAATGGTGGTAAAGTTGAGCATTGCGGACACTACAAGGATAACCGGCAAAGAAATCCAAATTACGAGTGGAATGCAGCTCGTTTTTCCTCTCCCCATGACCCGGACACAGCGTTACTCTTCAGTTATCTGTTTGATGGCAGCATCAACCCGACTCCGGTCGATGAGGAAAAGGCCCTCTTTCTTATTGGCTATCTTGGCCTTGACTGCTCCCGCCTGATTGACCGTCGGCTTCAACATGCACGAGATTTGATCGATACCTTGGGTGAAGAGCCTGACCCCTACATAGTGACTTGGCTTCGCAAAGAGTATCTTCAACCCGATACCAACGGCCATTTGAAAAAGTTTTTCTCGCTCTCGAAAGCGATTTTGGAACCATGATATACACGAAAAAACTTATAGAAGTTGCTCTGCCGCTTGAAGCGATCAATATTGCCAGTGCACGCGAAAAATCCATTCGTCATGGGCACCCTTCGACGCTCCATTTGTGGTGGGCGCGGCGACCTCTGGCTGCGGCACGGGCGGTGATTTTTGCCCAGATGGTTGATGACCCTTCAGCCCATCCTGATATTTTCCCCACCGAGAAGAAACAGGAAAAAGAGCGTCAACGGCTCTTTCGCATTATTGAAGAGTTGGTGAAATGGGAGAACACTACCAACGAGACGGTGTTGCAGCAGGCTCGTGAGGAGATCTGGCAGAGCTGGCGCTACACCTGCGCCGAAAATGCTGACCATCCGCGAGCAAAAGAGCTGTTCGACCGCTACAAACTGCCCGCCTTTCACGACCCCTTTGCCGGAGGTGGAGCACTGCCGCTGGAAGCACAGCGGCTGGGACTGGAGAGCTACGCCAGTGACCTCAACCCGGTTGCTGTGTTGATCAACAAGGCAATGATTGAGATTCCGCCGAAGTTTGCAGGGAAGCAGCCGGTCAATCCTGAGTGGCAGAAAAAATCGTTTGCCGACAAAATGGGTCATGAATGGAAAGGTGCCCAAGGGTTGGCGGAAGATGTGCGCTACTACGGTCAATGGATGCGTGACGAAGCTGAAAAGCGCATCGGTAATCTCTATCCAAAAATTGAAGTTATTGCGGCAATGGCCGAAGAGCGACCTGACCTAAAAAAATATGTTGGCCGAAAGCTCACCGTTATTGCCTGGCTCTGGGCGCGTACCGTGAAAAGCCCCAATCCCGCCTTTGCCAACGTTGATGTGCCGCTGGCATCAACTTTCATGCTCTCGACCAAGGCAGGCAAGGAGGCTTATGTTGATCCGGTTATTGAGGAGGGTGGCTATCGTTTTACTGTGAAGATGGGCAAGCCGAAGGATGCGGATAGGGTGAAACTCGGCACTGCCGCTGGTAAGCGTGCGGCGTTTCGCTGTTTGATGTCGGGTGTTCCGGTCTCTTACGATCATATTCGTGAAGAGGGTAAGGCTGGTCGAATGGGTGTGAAGTTGATGGCCATTATTGCTGAAGGTGATCGCGGAAGAGTTTATCTTTCACCAACGCCAGAGATGGAGGCGATTGCATTGAGCGCACAACCGACATGGAAGCCTGATTGTGAGATGCCAAAAAAACATCGAAACTTCCAGCCTCCAGGTTATGGCATGAACAATCTTGGAGATATTTTCACTTCCCGCCAGCTTGTGGCGCTGACAACCTTCTCCGATCTGGTGCAGGAAGCAAGTGAGCGGGTGAAGCAGGATGCTATTCAAGCTGGGCTGCCCGAGGACTGTCCAGCTCTTGCAGAAATGGGCACTGGTGCTACTGCTTACGCAGAAGCTGTGGCGGTGTATTTGGCGATGGCTGTAGATAAGTGTACCGATTATTGGTCAGAAATTTGTACTTGGCATAGTTCAGGTGAAAAAATGAGGAACACGTTTGGGAGACAAGCGATACCAATGAGTTGGGATTATGCAGAGGTCAATCCTATGTGTGATTCTTCCGGTAACTGGATGGCAATGATTGATTGGGTTTGGAAGGCTATTAAGATTACTCCGGCTGGATTAGCAGGTATTGCTGTACAATCAGATGCACAGTCACAAATCTTTTCATCGGATCATGTCATCTCTACCGACCCGCCCTACTATGACAATATCTGCTATGCTGATCTTTCAGATTTCTTCTATGTTTGGCTACGCCGCTCGCTGAAACTCTTTTTTCCTGATCTCTTCGCGACGCTCGCTGTTCCCAAGGCTGAAGAGCTGGTGGCCACTCCTTATCGTCACGGGAGCAAGGCAAAGGCAGAGAGCTTTTTCCTCGATGGTATGACAAAAGCGATGCATCGCCTTGCTGAACAGGCGCATCCCGCTTTTCCTGTTACCATTTACTATGCCTTCAAACAAGCAGAAAGTGACGGAGGTGATGGAACTACCAATACCGGCTGGGATACCTTTCTTGCTGCGGTTATCGAAGCGGGATTTGCCATCAGCGGCACCTGGCCGATGCGAACAGAACTGAGTAACCGCATGATTGGTGCAGGTTCCAATGCCCTTGCATCCAGCATTATTCTTGTTTGCCGCCAACGCCCAGCTAATGCAACCACTGCTACCCGCCGTGATTTCGTCGCCGCCCTCAAAGGGCCTTCTCGCGAAGAACGTGAGCAACTTGAACAGGAGAAAAAACGGAAAGAGCTCTCATCAGCCCGTCGTGAGGAAATTCGTGCGCGTCTTGAGGATAACCTTCCAGCGGCTTTGGTAAAGCTGCAAAGCGGCAACATCGCCCCGGTGGATCTTGCGCAGGCGGCCATTGGACCCGGTATGGCGGTCTATACCCGTTATGCAAAAGTGCTTGATGCCGACGGCAAACCAGTTCCGGTGCGAGCAGCATTGGCGCTGATCAATCAGGTGCTCGACGAAGCTTTGGCTGAACAAGAGGGCGATTTCGATGCTGACACCCGCTGGGCGCTCACCTGGTTTGAGCAGATGGGTTTCAACGATGGTGATTATGGTATTGCCGAACAGCTCTCAAAGTCAAAAAATACTGCGGTACAAGGGTTGGTTGAAGCGGGTATCATTCTCTCCAAAGCGGGCAAAGTGCGTCTGCTGAAACCCGCTGAACTGCCTGTCGATTGGAATCCGATTAACGACGCGCGTCTCACCGTATGGGAAATGGTGCATCAACTCATCCGCGTGCTCGAAGTCAGCGGCGAAAGCGCGGCGGCGGATCTGGTGGCCAAGCTTGGCACCGAGGCTGAAATTGCCCGGGAACTCTGTTATCGTCTCTACACCCTCTGTGAGCGCAAAAAGCGGGCCAATGAAGCGATGAGCTATAACGGTCTGGTACAGAGCTGGCCGGAGATTACCCGTCTGGCTCAGGAAAAACCCTCTGCCGTTGCATCCGATACCTATAATTTGTTTGATCAGGAGTAAACCATGGCCATCACCAATCAGGAACGTGTCAACAAGGCTTTGGGGCAACTGAAGGCGGGTCTCTCGCCTTTCGTTGAGCGCGAGGTCAATGCGGCTCTTGATGATAATGCGCTCTCCATGCTGAAGCTGAAGAGCTTTATCGATGACCCGATCCTTGTCAACAAAAGTATTGCTGAATGGGATGTGGCGCCGCTCCTGAAACTGATGTGGGATATCTGG
>CAIYWF010000235.1 GCA_903929845.1 uncultured Chlorobiaceae bacterium
AATCGTCCTTCAGTTCAAGCTTCAGGCGATGAACATTTCCTCCTGCAAGGATGAATGCCTGGGAATGGATGGGATAACAGGGATCCGGCACCATGGCAAGGTCTCCTGGATTGGTAATCGCTTGAACAAGATGAACATACCCCTCTTTTGAGCCCATTGTCGCAACGACCTCGCGATCAAGGTCAAGATCAACATTATATTTGCGCTTGTACCAGGTACCTACTGCACCGCGCAGCTTGTAGATACCTTTTGAGACTGAATAGCCGTGGGTTCGGGGTTTATTAATACTTTCAATCAGTTTATCAACAATATGCTGGGGTGTGGGGCCGTCAGGATTACCCATTGAAAAATCTATAACATCCTCTCCTGCGCGCCGTTCAGCCATTTTAAGCTCATTAACCGCCGCAAAGACATATTTGGGAAGGCGTTTGATCTTGTCAAACTCTATTTCATCGAACATAATCTCGGGACAAAAAAATCATTCATCATAAAGAAAACAGCTTTAATCATAAGAAAAAAGAGCATCATATCAATGGCCTTCCCCATATTTTCCCGATGATTCCTTGTTCGAAAACTTAATTGCCCAGGAAATTTCATAAACGCATATTTTCATATTATCGCATTGAACGCTTTCATCATTATCAGTGTTGTTTGTTATAGTTTGATGAAAGGTAGTGCTCAACTTTTGCTGTAACATAATTTAAGTAAACGTTTTACATCATTCAGAGAGTGTTTCGTGTATTAGTGCTTTCGGTTATGCAACTTCACTGCATGATAAAAGGAATCAGACCTCATTAATTTGACTTTAACAATTTTTTAATTAACATATTTGTAGTTATCATTTCACATCCCGCTCCAAGTAAAAGCATATACCACGTGTCAAAAATCCAAATGACAGAAACTGATGCTCTCAAGCATCGGCTTGAGGAATCCACCGGCAATGATTACAACTGCTGCTACCAGTGTGGAAAATGTACGGCTGGCTGCCCGTCTGGCGCATTCATGGATAGCCCCCCTGCACGGATCATGCGTCTCGTCCAGGCTGGCTATATTGAAGAGGCTCTCAAAAGTGAGGCACTCTGGTTCTGTGTCGGCTGTATGACCTGCACGGCACGATGTCCGCAGAACATGGATATCGCTGCAACGATGGACTCGCTCAGGTCACTTGCCCTCGAAAAGGGCTTGGTATCTGAAAGCAAAGCCAAGAAGCTGGTTACGGCTTTTCATGTGTCATTTCTCAATAACGTCCGCAAACATGGCCGTTTGCAAGAACTTTCACTTGTCAGCAGCTATAAGCTCCGCACAAGATCCTATCTTCAGGATTCAGAATCAGGCGTGAAAATGATCATGAGCGGCAAGATCAATCCATTACACGCCTTGACGGGAAAAGGTGGTGTAAAAGGTAAAGATCAAATTGAAAAAATTTTTGCGGCATCTGAAAAAGATTCTCACCTTGTGGCGCCAAAACGCCACCCAACTATAAAGGAGTTTATACCAAAGGCTACGCATTCAATCAAGCCGGGTATGACCATCGGATACTATCCTGGTTGCTCACTGAGCGGTACGGCACGAGAATATGATATTTCAGTCAAAAAAATGTGTTCCCTTCTCGGCCTGAAACTTCAGGAAATCGAAGACTGGAATTGTTGCGGCGCCACATCTGCACATGCGACCAATCATAAACTGGCACTGCTTTTGCCAGCAAGGAATCAGGCGCTTGCTGATGCACAGGGGTTAACGGTGGTTCTGGCTCCCTGCGCTGCCTGCCAGAACCGCCAGGTCACCACAAGAAAAGCTCTGATAGCTTCGCATGAACTTCGCGAGGAAGTCCTTACGATTACCGGTATAAAGCCAACCTGCACTGCTGAATTTATTGGTGTCACCCAACTTCTTGAGGCAATGGATCCAGAGGAGATTAAAAAAAGGGTAAAAAAACCTTTAACCGGACTTAATCTCGCCTGCTATTATGGCTGTCTTCTAGTGCGCCCGATGGACGATATGGGTTTTGACGATCCGGAAAATCCTCTCAAAATGGAGGCAATCATGAGTGCTCTTGGAGCCACACCCGTCGACTGGGCATTCAAGATTGAGTGTTGTGGAGCAGGACTCACGCTTGCTCAACAGCAGCTTGTTGAAGAGCTTACGCACTCCATTGCGAAAAATGCTGCTGACAACGGAGCTGATGCATTTGTTGTCGCCTGTCCTCTTTGCCAGGCAAACCTTGACATGCGTCAGGGCAGCATGAGAAAACGGTTCGGGGACATTAAACAGATGCCTGTCTACTATATTTCAGAGCTTGTCGCCATTGCTTGCGGTGCAACACCTTCTGAGGTCGCTGTAGGTGAACATTTTGTTCCTGCGCTTGACTTTGTCTCGAAACTTTAGACTACTGTGCATTATTTGAAATAACGCGACGCATTTTCTCTGGCTCCTTCAGTGAGCTGTTCCCTGTTACTAAAAGATTGAAATTATGGCAAAGATTGGAGTATTTATATGTCACTGCGGTGAAAATATTGCCTCTAAGGTTGATTGTACCAAACTGGCGGCCGCGATAGGAGAACACCCTGGAGTTGCGGTTTCTGTTGAATACAAATATTTTTGCTCAGAACCTGGTCAGGAAAGTGTCAAAAAAGCCATTCGCGACAATAACCTTACTGGTGTCATTATAGCAGCATGCTCCCCGAGAATGCATGAAGCTACCTTCCGCAAGGTCTGCGCAGAGGCTGGACTGAACCCATATCTCTGTGAAATAGCAAATATTCGCGAGCAATGTTCATGGGTGCATAGCGACAAGGATATGGCTACTGAAAAAGCCATGGACATCACTCGTTCAATGATTGAAAAAGTTAAACGCAACAACAAACTTCAGCCTATAGAGGTTCCTGTAACCCGCCGGGCACTGGTCATTGGTGGAGGTGTTGCCGGTATACAGGCCGCGCTTGATATTGCCAATGCGGGTCAGGAAGTTGTTCTTGTCGAGCGTGAGCCCTCTCTTGGAGGCCACATGGCGCAGTTATCGGAAACGTTCCCGACACTCGACTGCTCACAGTGTATTTTGACTCCTCGAATGGTAGAAGTAGCTCAACACCCCAAAATCCGCCTGCTAACCTATGCTGAAGTTGAGCATGTTGATGGCTTCATCGGCAATTTCAAGGTAAAGATTCGCATGAAATCGCGTTACGTCAACAGAGACGTCTGTACTGGTTGTGGAGATTGCATGGTAAAATGTCCTGTAAAAAAAATATCGAGTGAATTTGACTGCGGTCTGGGTAAAAGAACCGCCATTTATACCCCGTTTGCCCAGTCTGTGCCAAATATACCAGTCATCGACAAGGCAAGCTGCATTTACTTCAAAAACGGCAAATGCAAAACATGCATGAAGTCCTGTCAGATCAATGCCATCAACTTTGATATGCAGGACGAATTCATTGACCTTGAAATTGGCGCCCTTGTTGTTGCTACTGGATTTCAGATACAAAATACTGCGGGGTACGGAGAGTATGGTTATGGCAAGTATCCTGACGTCATCACTGGTCTTCAATTTGAACGCCTCGCTACAGCAAGCGGTCCGACTTCAGGCAAGATTCTACGCCCCTCAGACGGCAAAGAACCGGAAACTGTGGTGTTTATCCAATGTGCCGGATCGCGCGACCCTTCAAAAGGTGTGCGCTACTGCTCAAAGATATGCTGCATGTACACCGCAAAACATGCCATGCTTTATGCCCATAAGGTTCATCATGGAAAAAGTCATGTTTTTTATATGGATATCCGTGCCGCTGGCAAAGGCTATGATGAATTTACCCGCAGAACCATTGAGGAAGATGATGCCTCATACGTACGGGGTCGGGTCAGCAAGGTATGGCTGGAAAATGGCAAACTGATGGTTCGGGGTGTTGATACCCTTCTCGGCAGACCCGTTACCATATCCGCCGACATGGTCGTGCTGGCTACCGCGATGGTCCCGCAGCCAAACGCAAAAGAGTTTGCCAAAACCATCGGCATAGCTTACGACGAATACGGTTACTACAATGAGGCTCATCTCAAACTCAGGCCTGTTGAATCATCTTCGGCGGGAATTTTCCTTGCCGGCGCATGCCAGTCACCGAAAGATATTCCTGACTCGATTGCGCAGGCATCAGCATCGGCTAGCAAGGTACTTGCTCTTTTCAGCAAGGAAACACTGGAACGGGAACCTGTCGTTGCCTCAACCAACGAAGCTACTTGTGCCGGATGCTGGGGCTGCGTTCTTGCCTGTCCATACAACGCCATTG
>CAIYWF010000236.1 GCA_903929845.1 uncultured Chlorobiaceae bacterium
AAGTCGATAGCGCAAGCATCATTAATGACAAGTTTTCGGGCCGCTCCAAAGGGTTCGGATTTGTTGACATGCCTAATGAAAGTGAAGCTCGTGAAGCTATCGAATCAATGAATGAAAAGGATTTGAATGGCCGCACGATAAAGGTCAATGAAGCGAAGCCTCGCGAAGAGAGACCCGCGAGAAGAGATCGCTACTGAGCCTTAAGCTTTTCGACTATTTTCCTCTTAAGCCAGACAGAATGCAAGTTCCGTCTGGCTTTTTTAATTCCATTCCTCATCACCTCAGTTATGCCTGTACAAGTCATTTATCTTACCGCAGCACTGCTGCTTCTTGCCATATTCCCGCTCAATGATGAATTCTATTCTTTTGTGAAAATTACTGCCGCCGGAACCTTTGCCTGGGGAGCATACAGGAACTTTGGAAAGAAAAAACTTCTGCTGCCCCTGGCATACACTCTCTTCACGATACTCTTTAATCCAGTTATTGATATTCACCTTGCAAAAGAGATCTGGATAGTGGCTGATCTGGCAGGCGCAGTACTTCTCTTCTCAACCAGACAGCATATAGCGCAGTAAGGTTCAATTCCGAGGCACCAGCATGCAGCCCTTCCGGGGCTGGTTATGCTGGATTTTCCGAAAGCTCGTTGTTACACCTGCACAAACACTGACGCTTTCGCTCCGCAAATCGGGCAGATTTCCGGGGGATTACTCAACTCGATATGGCCGCAGATTGGACAAAGCCAGACCTCAGTTGCTGTGATATCCTTACCGTTACGTACTGATTCCAGCGCTTTTTTGTAGAGTTCAGCATGAACCCGTTCCGCTTTGAGTGCATAAGTGAACATCCTTTTGGCCGGATGCTCATCAGCTTCAGCCTGTTCCAGCATTGGCGGATACATTTCTGTATGCTCAAAGGTTTCACCACTGATTGCCGCCTCCAGATTTTCGGCAGTTGACCCTATTCCTCCCAAAGCTGCGAAATGCCCTTCTGCATGATTTCGCTCAGCCTGGGCTGTTGTACGAAACAACTTTGCCACATTACCAAAACCTGCATTTTCAGCTTCTTTTGCAAAGGCCAGATATTTCTGGTTAGCCTGACTCTCACCGGCAAACGCCTCTTTCAGATTATCTTTCGTTGTTGTCATATCTTTATTATCTCCTTTTATTTTATTATGATAGTAAATTATCAGGCGCCAGACAGGATTAATCATATCCTCTGCCTCTCATTCGGGAGCATTATGCCTCCTGATTCCAGTAATAGTAGATTTTGATGACAAGGTCGGGCATCAATTGGGCCAAACCGAAAATCTCTTCCTCAGACAAGTCGTCGAAATCATCAGTTATTTTAGCGAGAATGAACATTGGCAGAACCAACTGTGCCGTTTCTTCATCCGCCAGAAAAGAGTTCCATGAACCATGCGTCAGCTCTATGCCTACAGAAAATCCAAGCGCCCAGTTTTCAATGGCGAGCCTCCTCTCTTCCTCATTACTGTAACCGAATTGCTCATACAATGGCACAAAATCTTCAGGGTCTTCATTGAATTGCAGAGCGATGGTGTTCATGTGGCGAACAAGAAGCTCGCGTATCGCCCTTTCTTCGACTTCGGAAGAATAAAATGGTTCATTATTGTCTTCCTGATCCCAGATATAGGGAATCCAGATGTCGGGCTCAATTACATCGGGCCCGACAATCAAGGCCGTCATATAACCATCAAGCATTTCAACCGGAAAAAGGCACTCTTCAGGTGTCGAGTCAGAACCGAGAAAATCGTCAAGTATTTCAAGCTCGTCATCGGAGAGTTGCTGCTGCTGCAAATCGGATGGGTTCTTCATAGTGGACAATTTACCGTGGATAATAAACTGCGTTCAGGGTTACTTTCGTCATCTTGACGACGCTCTCCAGAATTATTTCCTCAAGATAAGTACCACGACACAACAAATACCATCAGAAAAAGCGGTTTTACCACAGGAATCATATTTTTTTTAACCGAACAGGGCGATGAATTGATAAAATAACGTAAAAGCATTATATAGAAACCTATGCCCGCCAAGGGCTGCTTGTTCATTTTCCTTTTCTGAGGCTCGCCATGTTCAAACCAAAACTGTTATCAATTTTACCGGAGCTCACCCCGTACCGGATAATGAAGGATGTCATTGCCGGTGTCATGGTCGGCATAGTAGCCCTCCCACTGGCCATTGCGTTTGCCATTGCATCGGGGGTTTCTCCTGAAAAAGGGCTTATTACCGCAGTTGTCGGAGGCTTTCTGGTCTCTTTTCTCGGTGGAAGCAGGGTGCAGATTGGTGGACCGACGGGAGCTTTTATTGTTATCCTGTATGGAATTGTCCAGCAATACGGGGTTAACGGACTGGTGCTGGCAACGATCATGTCAGGTATTATCCTTATGATCATGGGGTTTGCCCAGTTCGGGTCACTGATCAAGTTTATTCCCTATCCGGTTATTGTCGGTTTTACCAGCGGTATTGCGGTCATTATTTTTTCAAGCCAGGTTAAGGATTTTCTCGGCCTTGATATTGCGGTTGTTCCGGCTGATTTTATCGGTAAATGGACAGCTTACGCCCACAACCTCCCGACGCTTCATCTTTCAAGTCTCATGATCGGCACCATTGCTCTTCTGATTATTGTTTTTTGGCCAAAGGTGTCACGAAAAATTCCCGGTTCTCTTGTTGCCATCATTGTAACAACCCTGATGGTGTGTTACTTGCCACTGGATGTAGCAACTATTGCCTCCCGTTTCGGAGAAATCCCTTCCACGATTCCTGCACCCTCACTCCCTTCGTTTGATTTTGCAACGATTCAGCACCTCATCATGCCAGCAACAACCATTGCCCTGCTTGGCGCCATTGAAGCGCTGCTGTCGGCTGTTGTGGCCGATGGCATGATTGGCAGCAGGCATAAGTCAAATATGGAGCTGATTGCCCAGGGTGCGGCAAATATTATTACTCCACTTTTTGGCGGCATCCCCGTCACCGGGGCAATTGCGCGAACCGCCACCAACGTGAAGAACGGTGGAAGAACTCCTGTGGCAGGAATAGTTCACGCTCTTACGCTGCTCCTGATCATGCTGCTTTTCGGCAAGTGGGCAAAGCTCATTCCAATGCCTGCTCTGGCGGCAATCCTTATTGTTGTCGCCTGGAACATGAGTGAGGTCAAAGTGTTCCGGCAACTTCTGAAAAGCCCGAGAAGCGACATTATCGTTTTGCTGACAACGTTCGGCCTGACAGTTGTGTTTGATCTGACCCTTGCCATAGAAATAGGAATGTTGCTCGCCGTTATCCTCTTTATGCAGCGCATGGCCCAGCTCTCCAATGTCGGCGTCATCACCCAGGAGCTAACCGACAGGGATGAAGAGGATGACCCAAACACGATTGTGACGCGCAAAGTACCTGCTGGTGTGGAGGTCTTTGAAATAAACGGACCTTTTTTCTTTGGTGCCGCAAGCAAGTTCCGGGAGGCCATGCATATTGTTGAAAAAGCGCCAAAAATCCGGATTATCAGAATGCGAAGCGTGCTTTCAATTGATGCAACCGGCCTGAATATGATGAAAGAGCTGCTTAAAGACTGTTCAAAAACCGATACCACACTTATTCTTTCAGGGGTTCATGCACAGCCATTATTTGCTTTGCAGCAATACGGGCTTTACGATGAGGTCGGTGAAGAGAACATTTTCGGCAATATCGATGATGCGCTCGACCATGCACGGGAAATACTCGGCCTTGCAAAAACTGGACGGCAAAAAAACTTCACTCCTACAGTACAGCGGGAAATGAAATAACATTGACCCGAGACATAATACCGGAATTGAGCTGAAGCGGATAAAAAGGGAAGGCTACTTGATCATGACATAAGCCTTCCCTCTACGATAATTCAAGCCTGCATAACGTGTTACTATTGCTCTTTGGTGCTATAGGTACGAATGCTTGAAACCGCTTTCATATCATAATAGGTATTCACACTGACACCATCAGCCTCCCCCGTAACCCTCAGAAAAAGATCACTGATAAAAAGAACCGCATCTTCATAGATGCTCCCTTCGTTAATCTGCAGCTTGACTCCTTTCCTGATTTTTCTGGACATCGTTCCATGCAACGGAACTGAAGCATACTCCAGTACTTTTTCCCATGCTTGCAAATTGCTTTCTGCCATTGTTAAGCTTTAGTTAATTATTAATGAAAAACTGCAAATAGTCCTTATTAAAGGAAATAAAATACAAAATTAATATTAATAATTTTATGTTATTAACAGCTTTTCCTTATTATATACAGAGAGCCATGAATTCAAGAATCCGAACATAAGATCATGACAAACGTACTCTTTTACGAAAAACCGGGATGCAGGAACAATATCCGACAGAAGGCGATGCTTGAACTTTCAGGGCATGTTGTAGAAGCAGTCGATCTGCTTGAATACTCCTGGTCCAAAGAGGAACTGGAGGGATTTCTCGGAGAAAAACCGGTAGCCGAATGCTTTAATCCGGCAGCGCCAGCAATAAAATCAGGGGAACTCAACCCTTTAAAATTTACGAAAGAAGAGGCTATCGCTATAATGATCCGGGAACCGATCCTGATAAAACGACCCCTCATGAAAATCGGCAGCCATTACCTTCAGGGATTCGATACCACTGAGCTGAGAAATCTGATAAGCTTCGATGCTGTTGATGGAGCAGAAAATGTGATAAAATCTTTCAAAATGAGTGACATGGACTCATGCCCTCATAACAATAACAACAACTTTTCATGCAAAAATCCGGAGGAATAAACAATGGAAACATCATTTCGACCACTGGGCACCGTCATGCAGCTTCTTGAAGATCTCGGACATGAAGTCACTTATGCCTATGATGATCTGGTTTTTGTCAATGACAATAATTTTCTGCTTCAGTTTGACGACACAGGTCTGGCAGTGAACCTCTTCTTCAACCAGAGCTGCCCGAAACAAAATGCCGAAAATATCGAGCAGAGCATCATCCCCGCCGGTGACAAGAAAGGACTTTCGATTATCAAAAAAGGTGAGTACAGCATAACCGGACAATCCGATGAAAATCTGCGAATAGAGTTTTTCGACAACTGAGACGGTTTAGCAAGGATGGGAGGAGAGCTCCTCTACCGGGTAGCTCTCGGCCTCTCCGACCACCTTTTCGCTGTCGTGTTTACGGACGTTTTTGGTACGGGATGACCTGAATTGCCTCTCCCCTGCTGTTTTGGAGCTTTCACCGGATGATGATCCATGAGTGGAAACGGGTGATTGTCGGTAACAGGAATTTTTTTCGCTATCAGTTTTTCAATGTCGCGCAGGTACTCTTTCTCTTCGGCATCACAAAACGAAAGTGCGGTTCCTTTTGCTCCAGCTCTTCCCGTTCGCCCGATACGATGAACATAGGTCTCGGCAATATTGGGCATTTCAAAATTGATCACATACTCCAGATCATCAACATCAATACCCCGTGCTGCAATATCTGTCGCTACAAGAACTCGAGTTGTTTGCGCCTTGAAATTCTTCAAGGCGCGCTGACGGGCATTTTGTGCCTTGTTGCCATGGATTGCCTCTGCTGTGATATTGTGCTTCATCAGGATTTTTACAACTTTGTCTGCTCCATGCTTTGTACGGGTAAAAACCAGCGCTGTTTTTATCTTATCATCTTTTAAGAGGTCTACCAGCAAGGCATTTTTATTGCCTTTATCGACGAAATAGATCGATTGATTAATAATTTCTACCGTTGAGGAAACCGGTGTTACCGATACCTTTGACGGGTGATGCAATATGGTCGCAGCAAGCGTGACAATTTCAGGAGGCATGGTGGCAGAAAAGAAGAGTGACTGCCTTTTTTTCGGAAGCACGGTCAATATTTTTTTGACATCGTGAATAAAGCCCATATCAAGCATCCGGTCCGCTTCATCCAAAACGAGTATTTCGACGTCGCGCAAGTGCAGAAATCCCTGATTAAGGAGATCGAGCAACCGGCCGGGTGTTGCAACAACAATGTCAACACCGTGAATCAACGCGGCGGTCTGCGGATTCTGATTGACACCACCGAAAATCACGGTATTGGTCAAGCCGGTATGGCGGCCGTAGGCTTTAAAACTCTCTCCTATCTGAATAGCCAGTTCTCGTGTCGGGGTAACAATCAGGCTCCGTATTTTTCGTTTCCTGTCATAAACTTTGTTGGCGCTGAGCAACTGGAGAATTGGAATAGCAAAAGCCGCTGTTTTCCCTGTTCCTGTCTGTGCACAACCGAGCAGGTCGGTTCCTTGTAAAATAATCGGTATGGCTTCGGCCTGGATGGGGGTTGGAGTCGTATAGCCCTCTTCCTGCAGTGACTTTAAAATTGGATCGATGATATTCA
>CAIYWF010000237.1 GCA_903929845.1 uncultured Chlorobiaceae bacterium
AAAATCGACAGCATCGACCGACCAAGTCAAGGGAAGACGTAAAAGGCTGTGGTAATGAGTAGTTAACTTCTGCATAAATTTAAATGCATCATGATACGCTTTTATTCCACCTTTCCACTATAATATTCCAAGAGCCATATAATTATTATGGCGGAATAACATAATACTATAGGTGATATTGATCGCAAATCGTTCTCAGGTACTTTAAGGGTCGCTTCAGGAAAATCGGGTAACAGCGGGGTATTGCTACGCCACCGTCCCCTAAGAACCCGGCGTACAACTTTCGTCGTACCGGGCTCATGCGTCGTAAAGGCACATTGGTTATTAATTGTCCATCCCCCGAAATTGTAAAATCAGCCCAATACTTCGGATTGGCATATCGGCAGAAGCCTTCTTGTACATTTTGCGAACCAGTTGCATTTCCAGTGGCCAGTCATATTAAACTGTCTTGATGTCATAACCGATAGCAGATCTTGTTGCTGCGCTGGTTTCATGGTGCTGGCTGAACTGCACGGAATATCTTGTCTGTCAATGGAGCAGATCAGACCAGCGAGACCTACCCCTACACTACGTCTCTATCAAAGTTCTGAGCTGTATGAAAGATCGTAAGAATCGTCACGATATTGTTATGAACTGTGTAAACAACAAAACATGGAGTATCTGAAAACAGAAGTTCTCGTGTTCCCATCAGACGACCTGGTTTGCCGCTATCCGGGTATTTGGAAAGCTGGATAGCAATTGTAAGAATGACTTTTTTTGCTGCTGCTGGACTTCCCTGAGCGATATAGGCCTCAATTTCTTCGAGACGGGTTTTTGCCTTGTTAGTCCACTGTACCTGCAATTTTCCCCTCCCAGTGTTCAATCATTTTTTCTTGCGAGATGACCTTCCCCTCTTCAACCTAATTTCCCGAGATTTTTATAACTACACCATAACTAATTTGATAAAATAAAGCGGGTTGCAAGCTTTTTTTGCTTGTTTTTCTCACGAAATAGAGTTATTATTATAACTCTAACCAAAAGAGAAATTATGGCATTCAAAGTTCATCAACTCAATAAGAAAAGCGGAGTTACTTACGTCTATGAGGCTGTCTCTACCTATAATAAGGAAATCAAGCAGTCGCGTAACAAGCAGGTGTGTGTCGGCAAGATTGATCCTGCTACTGGGACGTTCATTCCCTCTAAACGACTGAACCCACAACAGGCGGCCATTCGGGATCCAACAGTCACTGCATCAGCCCAGATAATCGGGCCAGTGGCAGTACTCAATGAGTTTTCCAGACTTACCGGTTTGGCTGACTTGCTGAAATCATGTTTTCCTGACACCCACAGACAAATACTGGCAATGGCAAATTACCTTGCCATACAGGGTGGTGCATTTAGCCATTGCTCATCTTGGGCGAAAAGCCATGAACCTGACCTTGCAAACTCCTTAACCAGCCAGCGGATCAGTGAAATACTCTCCTCCATCGGAACCGATGCCAAGCAGACGTTTTTGGCAAAATGGATGAAAAAGACGTTGGAAAATGACTTCATATGCTACGACATTACCTCGATCTCTTCATACTCAGAACTGAACGAATACATCAAATATGGCTATAACCGTGATGGTGAGAAGCTCCCCCAACTCAACCTTGCGATGCTATTCAGCCAGATGTCAGCTCTACCAGTCTATTACCACCGCGTTCCGGGCAGTATCAACGATGTTTCAACGCTGCACAATCTTATGTTGACCTTCAAGAAGCTTGATGTAAAACGACTCCATTTTGTAATGGATAAGGGGTTCTACAGCAAAACGAACCTTGATGAATTAATAGAACACTATGATCGCTTCACGATCGGAGTTCCCTTGAGCAACAAGTGGTTACAGCATGCCATCGACGATATTCGTGATGCCATTCATGGTCCTGCGGGATACCGCAAGTTTGACGAGGAGATACTTTATGTTCACTCGCGTTTATATCCTTGGGGAGAGAAGAAGCGCCGCTGTTATCTCCACCTGTATTATAACGCCAACAGCCATGCCAAGGATGTGGACATGTTTAATGGGGAACTGCTTGATTACAAACAAGAACTTGAGTCAGGCAAGCCAGTGAAAGAGCACCAGAAAGCCTATGACAATTTCTTTATCCAGAAGAAAACTCCCAAGCGCGGTCTGCAGGTCTCTTATAACACCGAAGCCATAAGCCAATACATTAGCCGGTATGCAGGATTCCAAGGACTTCTTTCCAATGGAATCAAGGATCCAGTAGAGGCAATGAGGGTTTATCGTGACAAGGATGCGGTGGAGAAGTTCTTCGACGACCTGAAGAACTCCTTAGACATGAATCGTCTAAGGATGCACCAGTCGGCGACTGTCGACGGAAGACTCTTCATCCAGTTCATCGCTCTAATCCTGATCAGCGCTCTACGCCAGAAAATGAGAACATCTGGACTCATAGAGAAATACACAGTCCATGATCTCCTGCGTGAAATGGAGACTATTGTCAAAGTGCAATATTCTGGAAGGTATGGACACATTCTCACCGAGGTTACCAAGGTGCAGCGGATGATTTGTAAAGAGCTGGGAGTCCAGCCGTCTGGTTGCTCGTAGTTATAATTTCCACGGGAAATTAGGTCTTCAAGGTCACGAAGACCGTCCTGAATACTTTTGAGCCTCCCGTAGCCTACCGGTTACCGCACACGGACCTTGAACAAAAATGCGGTAAATTGCAAGCGTTGAATTCACTGTGAGCAGTATTGCCGTCCTCTATTCTGGTGCCAATAGCCCGGTTTTGAGAATGGTTCC
>CAIYWF010000238.1 GCA_903929845.1 uncultured Chlorobiaceae bacterium
AATTCTTCGCGATATTGCAGGATTTTCGTATTTTTGGCTTTTTAAACTCCTAACCAGCTCTTCCGCCATGAGTCAGCTTGATTTACTCAATATTGTTCAACGCCCCAGAAGACTTCGCAAAAGTGCCGCCATCAGAAACCTTGTGCAGGAAAACACGCTGACGGTCAATGATCTTGTCTATCCACTCTTTGTCTGCCCTGGAACCAATGTTGTTGAAGAAGTAGCATCAATGCCCGGCAGCTTCCGTTATTCTATCGACAAAGCAGTAAAAGAGTGCCAGGAACTTTGGGATCTTGGAATTCAGTCTATCGACCTCTTTGGTATTCCGGAAGTCAAAACTGAAGATGGCAGCGAAGCCTACAATGAGAACGGCATTATCCAGAACGCTCTCCGTGCCATCAAGGCAAAGGTTCCCGATCTCTGCATCATGACGGATGTTGCGCTCGATCCTTTCACTCCTTTTGGCCATGACGGACTGGTCAGAGATGGCATTATTCTCAATGACGAAACCGTTGAAGTGCTCTGTAAAATGGCCATTTCTCATGCCAATGCAGGAGCTGATTTTGTCTCTCCAAGCGACATGATGGACGGCCGTATCGGCGCTATCCGCGAAGCGCTTGACGATACAGAATTCTCTGATGTCGGCATTCTCTCCTATGCCGCGAAATATGCCTCCAGCTTCTATGGACCTTTCCGTGACGCGCTTCACTCCGCACCACAGTTTGGCGACAAGACAACTTACCAGATGAACCCGGCCAATACTGACGAAGCTATGAAAGAGATCGAACTCGACATCATGGAGGGCGCTGATATTGTCATGGTTAAACCGGGACTTGCCTATCTTGATATTGTGTATCGCACAAAAGAGCGTTTTGATGTTCCGGTAGCAATCTACCACGTCTCCGGCGAATACTCCATGGTCAAGGCTGCTGCCCAGCGTGGATGGATAGACGAAAAAAGGGTCATGATGGAATCGCTGCTGTGCATGAAACGTGCCGGTGGTGACCTTATCTTTACCTACTATGCAAAAGAAGCCGCAAGGATTCTTCGTTAAGCATTGAAAAAAGCCCGGCGGCACACCGCGCCCGGGCTTTGTAATTTAATAAAGCCAATGATACGATACTTTACTGCTGGCGAGTCGCATGGTCCAGCTCTCTCGGCGATTGTTGAAGGAGTACCGGCAGGCGTCTCCATCACCCTAGAAGAGATAAACCATCAGTTAACCCGCCGTCAGCAGGGATATGGACGAGGCGGAAGGATGAAAATCGAGACCGATCAGGCGGAAGTGTTATCCGGCATCCGGTTTGGCAAAACCATTGGGTCACCCATCGCACTCATTATTAAAAATCGTGACTGGGCAAACTGGATAACCTCCATGGCCCAGTTTGAAAAAAACGATGAGAAGACTGCGAAAATCACTATTCCAAGACCCGGCCATGCCGACCTGGCAGGCCTGATCAAGTACGGTTTTGATGATATTCGTCCGGTTATTGAACGCTCATCGGCAAGAGAGACTGCTGCAAGGGTGGCCGCAGGAGCACTTTCAAAAGTGTTTCTGAAAGCACTTGGCATTGAAATCGGCAGTTATATATCGGCTATTGGTGCGGCTGCAGAACCCTCTGCCGAAGTACAGCTTGACGGACTCCTCAGCCAAGGCGCCGATGCGATCTCACGGCAGGCAGACCTCTCCACTGTGCGCATGCTCAGCAAAACAACTGAGGCCGAAGCTGTAGCTGCCATTGATGAGGCAAAAAAAAGGGGTGATACCCTCGGCGGCATTATCGAAATATTTATCACTGGTGTTCCCGTTGGCTTTGGAAGCTATGTACAGCACGACCGTCGGCTTGATGCCGCACTCGCCTCGGCTATTCTCTCCATTCAGGCCATCAAAGGCGTTGAAATAGGAACAGCCTTTGAAAATGCCCGAAAGCCAGGTTCAGAGGTTCATGATGAACTCCACCTCTCCCCTCTGGAGGGTGTGATCCGAAAAACCAACCGGGCTGGCGGTCTTGAAGGAAGCATGTCAAGCGGTCAAACAATTCACCTGCGGGCTGCCATGAAACCGATCTCCTCGCTGATCACTCCCCTGCACTCATTCGACATCGAAACCCTGCAGCCACTTCCCTCACGCTTTGAACGCAGCGATACCTGCGCAGTACCCGCTGCTGGCATCGTTGCCGAAGCCGTTGTTGCTCCGGTTATCGCCAATGCTATCCTTGAAAAGCTCGGTGGAGACCATCTTGATGAAATCCTCCAAAGGCTCGACCTTTATCGGCAAAGCATCCACAACACGTTTTGTGCCTGACCTGTTGAAATAATCCAACCCCCCTTTGGCGTCAGAAACTCTTCTCTGAGTTGTCGAGGTTACCCTTGAGCGCCAGGTCACTCGAATCAAGAACACAGGCATTATCGGCAATCAGCTCCTCTTTCTCGGCTGGTTCGGCTGGTTCAGGCAGATTGGGATAAAACCTCCACTCTTTGTTGACAATACGGGCACCATGCCCAAACGTGAAGTATGACCATCCCCACTGCATGAGTACAAATAAACGGTGTTTTACGCTGCTGAGATAGTAGATATGAACCCCGAGCCAGATAATCCATGCTGGCAGTCCAGAAAGTTTAACAGTACCCCTTTCGGCAATTGCCGAGTTTTTACCTATGGTCGCCATCTGCCCCTTGTCGTTGTAGACAAACGGCTTTCTGCGTTTCCCCTGAATATCAAGCAGGATATTCCTTCCAATAGACTGCCCTTCCTGAAGAGCGACAGAGGCAAGCCCCGGAAGGGTTCCACCATCATGCAGAGCAAAACATGCCTGATCCCCTCCAACAAAGACATCGGGAAAGCCGGGCACACTGAGATCTTCAGCGACAATAATTCTCCCCGACTGGTCCGTCGAAAAACCAATAGTTTTTCCTATGCTTGTCGCCCTGACACCCGCAGCCCAGAGCACGGTTCCCGCCTCGATTCTCTCATTGCCAATCTGCACACCATTGGCATCTATATTAGTAACCTTGCAGCAGGTCAAGACCTGGACACCCAGCTTTTCGAGGGCAATGGTCGCCTTGGCCGAGAGTTCCGGAGAAAAAGTATTAAGAAGTGCTGGTGCCGATTGGGCAATAAAAATCCGAATCTCTTTTGGATCGATATTCTTGAAATATTTCGATAGATAATAACGATTCATCTCCCCGATTGAACCGGCAAGTTCAACACCGGTCGGACCACCACCTACAATGACAAACGTCAGAAGCTTTCTTTTTTCTACTGGATTCTGAGATCGTTCGGCATTTTCATAAGCCTCCATAACCCTTCTGCGGATTTCAGCAGCCTGGGCAATGGTTTTAAGACCAGGAGCAAACTCCTCCCATTCATTATGACCGAAATAATGATGCTTTGTTCCACAGGTCATGACAAGTTTATCATACTCTATTTCACCAAAATCCGTATAGACTATCTTTTTATAAGGATCAACTGTTTTTACAACTCCCTTGAAAACAGACACATTCTTATACTTCGAAAGCATCATGCGCAATGGATAGGCAATTTCACCTGCATTGAGCGCAGCCATCGCAACTTGGTAGAGCAGGGGCTGAAAGAGATGGAAATTATTCTTGTCGATCAGAGTAACCTTGACCTCCTTTTTGTTACCAAGCTCTTTGGCAACATTGAGACCTGCAAATCCACCGCCAACAATAACGATATGCTTCATTATACAAAATTGGAAATTTACCAGCATTACACACATAATTCCTGAGAACTGGAAAGAATATATCGAAAATTATTGTGTCTGCTATAAAACTGCTGACTCATATCCCTCCTTGCCTGAAATAGTACTCCATTGAACCTGCTAAAACCTTAATAATTTTATTCCCTGTGTTATTGCAACCATCCAGTAACAAGAATTTTTAGTTTTATTTTTTATAACACACTTAAATTACGTAAATACACAAAGAGCATGTTGTGATAATGAAGTGTTATTCTGATTATAAACAAATCTGATCTAAAATTTAGACATTCATTTCAATGAAGACCTCTTTTCGCCTTATCTGGTTCAACGCGAAAGATTCCTTTATTACCGCCGTTGTTGTAACACAATCATTGCTTGCTGGAAGCAGGACTTTTGCCTTACCTGCCGGCGGACAAATCGCTGCCGGGCAGGCCGCCATCAGCACACCATCGGCCTCGACAATGCAGATAGGACAGGAGAGCAACCATGCTGTCATCAACTGGAACTCTTTCGGTATCGGCAAAGGTGAAGCCGTCAACATTTCTCAGCCTGCCAGCCAGTCCACCCTGCTCAACCGGGTATTGGGCAATGATCCTTCATCAATTTTCGGGACACTAACAGCAAACGGCAGGGTCTTTCTGGTAAACCCGAACGGCATGTTGTTTGCCCCCGGCGCAAGTGTGAACGTTGGTGGACTGGTAGCCTCTACGCTCGCCATCAACGACAACGACTTCCTTGCCGGTAAATACACGTTTTTTCAGAACGGCAGAACAGCTTCCGTTATAAACCAGGGTTATTTGAGCGGCGGATTCATCGCTCTGCTTGGGAACAATATTACAAACACGGGAAGCATTATCACCACCAAAGGCTCAACCGGCCTGGCTGCCGGAGCTGGAATTACCCTTGGCCTGGATGATTGCGGCCTTGTAACAATAAAGGTTGACCAGACCGCATATAACACTCAGATCACGAACAACGGAGTAATAGAAGCTGACGGTGGCGCTATAATAATAAGCGCTTCTGCAGCCAATGAGCTGCTCGGCTTGGTGGTGAATAACAGTGGCAAGATACGTGCAAGCAGCATGACAGAACGCGATGGCAAAATTGTCATCGAAGGTGGCGCCATCATCAACACCGGTTCGATAACCTCTTCTGTCATCAACGCCAGTGCTAAAAATTTTGTCGATTCTGGAGCATGGAATGCCGACGGCATCGACAAGGGTGGCGACATAAGCATTAAGGCAACAGGCAGCATTGAGCAAACTGCCAACAGCCGCATGACCGCTGATGGCGGCAGCGGCGGCAGCATCCGCATCCAGGCAGAAGAAAACCTGTACCTCTCCGGTACCATCAGCACAAACGGCAGCACGAGACAAGGCGGCCAGATCACCATCACTGCGCCACAAACGCTTCTCGCAGGCGCCCGCGTTGCGGCTGACGGCCCGACAGGGGGAGGTCGCATCCTTATTGGTGGCGGCTGGCAAGGCAACGATGCCTTGCTTGCCAACGCAACAACCACCGTTATTACAAAGAGCAGCAAGCTGAACGCCAACGCTCTTGACAACGGCAACGGCGGCACTATCGTGGTCTGGTCGGAGCAGTCAACCGCTTTCGCAGGCGCTCTTGAGGCCAAAGGAGGAACAAACAGCGGCAATGGCGGAGAGGTCGAGGTGTCCGGACATGAAAATCTTGCCATGAGTGGCCAGATCACCATGGCCTCACCCCATGGCGATAACGGACTCTTGCTGATTGATCCACGGAACATTACTATTGACGCCAATACAACGAATTCTCTCTTCTCCCTCATTTCGCTGTCTGATGCCAATCCTGCAGAAGGTGACCAGCATGGCTCCGGCAACATCGTCGAACTCCTGAACGGCAATATTATTGTTGCCAGCCCACTGGATGATTTTGTCGCAACCGATGCTGGAGCGGTCAGACTCTATAAACCCGATGGAACACTGCTTTCAATGCTGAGCGGGTCAAGTGCCAATGATCTTGTTGGTGAAAAAGTGATCGCCCTGACGGGGAATAACAACGCCGTCACCATAACACGAAAATGGTCGAACGCAGGTGTGGCAGGTGTCGGCGCCGTAACCTGGATTGATGGAACGACAGGTGTCAGCGGAAGCGTTTCAGAAACGAACAGCCTTATCGGTTCTGCGCTTAATGATGGCGCGCTCTCTATTCTGACAACGCTCACAAACGGAAACTACGTCACAGACTCACCATCCTGGGATAATGGTGCTGTTGTCGATGCTGGTGCCGTAACCTGGGGAAATGGAGCAAAAGGCACGGCTGGGGTGATAAGCGCCACCAACAGCCTGGTCGGCTCCAAGACAAGTGATGGTGTTTCATCGAAAGTTACCGCATTGACAAACGGCAACTATGTAGCTTCATCATTGCTTTGGGACAATGGGTCTACCACCAACGTTGGCGCTGTGACCTGGGGGAATGGAGCTGGCGGCACCGTTGGAGCCATAAGCGCTGCAAACAGCCTGATTGGTTCCAAAAGTGGTGATAATGTTGGCACCGCCACTGCTTTGACGAACGGCAATTATGTTATTAGTTCACCTCTCTGGAATGGCAGCACCACCGATGCTGGCGCTGTGACTTGGGGTAATGGACTTGGAGGCACGGTCGGAACAATCAGTGCATCCAACAGTCTGGTCGGATCTAAAGCCAGTGACAAGGTTGGCTTCAGTGTAACTGCACTCTTCAATGGGAATTATGTCGTTAATTCACCGACGTGGGATAATGGGACAACCATAGACGCAGGTGCGGTAACCTGGGGTAATGGAGCAACTGGCTCTGTCGGATTGGTGAGTACAGAAAACAGTCTGGTTGGTTCTGTCGCCAATGACGGTTTGTCATCGACGGTGATAGCCCTGACAAACGGAAACTATGTTGCAGGGTTTCCAAATTGGGATAATGGGATAGTGGTTAACGCGGGTGCCGTAACTTGGGGAAATGGTACAACCGGCACTGTCGGAACGATAAGCGCAACCAACAGTTTGGTCGGTTCGTCGGCCAATGATGGAATATCGTACACTCTGGCAGCTCTGACAAATGGGAACTACGTAATCGGCTCATCACATTGGGACAATGGAGCTGCCCTTGACGTGGGGGCGGTCACCTGGGGAAATGGGGCTGGCGGCACCATCGGGGTAATAAGCGAAACCAACAGCCTCATTGGTTCCACTACAAATGACGGTTCTGTCTATAACATAGTAGCTCTCTCAAACGGAAATTTCGTGGTTGGTGCTCCCAATTGGGATAATGGTGCTGTTAACGAAGCAGGCGCTGTGACCTGGGGAAATGGTGACGGGGGTACAGTCGGAACAATAAGCATCGCAAACAGTCTGATTGGCTCAACCAAAAATGACTTCGCCGGATCAGATAACTCCGGCTCAAACAGAATAACTGCTCTGAAGAATGGCAATTACGTGGTCTCCTCCAGCGGATGGGACAATGGATCGGCGGTCAATGCTGGAGCCGTAACATGGGGAAACGGGCTTGGGGGCACGGTGGGAGAGATAAGCGCTTCCAACAGTCTGGTCGGGTCTAAAACCGGTGACCAAGCAGGCGCCATAACGGTGGCACTGCCGAACAGCAACTATGTGACGGGCTCTTCAACTATGGACAATGGTTCCATTATGAATGGCGGATCAGTAACTCTGGGAAATGGACTCGGAGGCCTTGTAGGAGCCATAACTTCATCCAACAGCCTTCTGGGTTCCATAAAAGATGATCAACTGAGTTCTGGCGGAATTATACCACTCAATGTTGGCAGCATGAACGGCAGTTTCGTTGTCAGTTCCATGAACTGGTCAAATAATACCGGCAAAGTGGAGATTCTGACACCTCAAGTTGTACAAGAGTCTTTGCTCCAAGAAGGTTATGCCTCCAATCCAGGCACAGACAACACCTTCACTCCAAACCAGATTACAAAGCTGCTCAATGCCGGTGACAATGTCATACTGAAGGCCAACAACAACCTCACCGTCAATTCGGCCATCGTTACTGAAAACCCCGTTGGTAATGGCGGTAATCTCGAACTTTATGCAGGACAGAGCATACTGATCAACGCCAATATCACGACAGACAGCGGCAACCTGGCCCTTGTTTCCAATGATAAGAAGGCAAACGGTGTCGCTGATGCCTGGCGATCAGCAGGCAACGCAGTCATCACCATGGCTGCCGGAACAACTATCAATGCCGGAAATGGTAACGTGACCATCGAAATTCGGGATGGAGCAGGACGCACCAATATTGAGAGTGGTGATATCACTCTGCGCTCTATCTCTGCCAACAGTATCAGCGCAGTGAACTACGGGACAACAGCAGGATCAGGCATCACCCTCGCTTCGGGCACTCTTGCTGCAAGCGCAGCGAGTGGAAACAGCATCGTTCTGGCAGGCAAAGATTTCAACAACAGCGCCGGTGCAATACTCTCAACTGCAGGAACAGCACGATGGCTGGTCTATTCAGCAAATCCAGCCTCAACCATCAAAGGCCTGCTGACGTCTGACTTCCGTCACTACAACGCAACATACACGAACTATTCTCCGGTCAATGTGAGCGAATCCGGCAACGGCTTCATCTACACCAGTGCTCCGGGCCAGCTTTCCGTCAACATGACACTGGCAAGCGGCAAGAGCTACAGTTATTACGGAGATCAGCCAGATGCCACGTACCGTTATATCCTTACCGGGTTTTCAGATAATGAGGACAATGCTGAAAATATCGGCTTGACAGGCGCCATGATGGTCAGTGGTGTTCCGACAACAACGTCAAACACAGGCAATTACAGTATTAGCTATGCCAGTGGTTTATCAAGCAGCAGCGGCTTTACCTTTGCAGCAGGCAACGGACTCCCCTATACCGTCAAACCCCTGCCGATTGATATTTCCGCTGATAATAAGGACAAAACATATGATGAGAACGACCCGCCCTTGACATGGGATACCGAAACCCAAAGTAACGGCCGCGGTCTCATCGCAGGTGACATTTTCAGCGGTGAACTTGCCCGAGTGTCAGGAGAGGAGGTCGGCAGCTATGCGATCACCCTGAACACGCTGAACAACAGCAACTATGCCATCAACTACACTGGCGCCAACCTGACTATCAATCAGCGTCCTATTACCTTGAGTGCCAGGAATGCAAGCGTGATCTATGGTGAGGTGGATCCCGCACTGGAGGTCGCCATTACCAATGGCAGTCTCGGCAGTAGAACCGTAAATGATGCATTGAGCGACGTCACAGGAATCCTGAGCCGACAGCCAGGCTCCAATGTCGGCAGTTACGACATAAACCTTGCTTCTGGCAGCAAAGCCAGCAACTACAACATTACTTTTGTCACCGATAACAATGCTTTCTCCATCACCCAACGACCCATCAATATTTCAGCCATTCCTCTCAGCAAAACGTATGGTGACTCCGATCCAACACTGAGCTGGTCAGCCGAAGAGCAAAGCAGTGGACGCGGTCTCCTTGCGGGTGACAGCTTCAGCGGCGAGCTCAGCCGAGCAGAAGGAGAAAATGTGAGCAACTACGCCATCGCCCTGAATACACTGAAGAACAGCAACTACGCCATCAACTACACAGGCGCCAACCTGACCATCAATCAGCGCCCGATGACGTTGATCGCCGCAGCAGCAAGCACAACCTACGGTGAACCGGATCCTGTGCTGGCGGTCACCATCACCAGTGGCAGTCTCGGAAGTGTAACGGTTAGTGACGCATTGAGCGATATCACCGGCCAACTGAGTCGGCAGACTGGATCCAATGTCGGCAGTTACGATATCAACCTCGGCTCTGGAAGCAAGGCAGGCAACTACAACATTACCTTTGTGACCGACAATAATGCTTTCTCAATCACCAAACGCCCTATCAACATTTCGGCCAATGCTCTCAGCAAAATTTACGGCGACGGCGATCCAATGTTGACCTGGCACGCTGAAGCTCAAAGCAGCGGTCAACAACAGGCACTCAGCATGAATCAAACATTCAGAGCCGCCAGTGAAATCTATCCCAGTCCCGACTACACTTCCGGGATGATCTCACAAACTTCTGAATCCCTGGTAATCACCCCCAATTTGCTTGCTATTAACGACAAGCTTAACGAAAAGCAGTCATCCGAACTCTCTTTCACAAGTCAGTCCGGTAACGCGTCAAATGGCGGTTTTATTGCCGCCAGCGCAATAGAAGTGCCTGAACCCGCAGAAAAATTCTTTCTTTTTTCACTACCAGAAAGCATGTTCAATCACAGCAACCCGGAAGCAGTTATCTCTCTTGAAGTCGCATCGGTTAATGGCTCATCCATACCGTCCTGGATGTCGATTGATTCTGAGCGGAAGATCATCAGCGGAACACCGCCAAAAGAGGCTATAGGGGAATATCGGGTTGAAATTATTGCCAAGGACCAGTTTGGTGGCGAAGTACTGACAGTCGTACTGGTCAAAATCGGATAAAAATCTGAAAATTACAGAATGTTGTATGGCGGCATCATTGAACACACTCCTCTTCCTCTCAGTCTTTACGGCCAGCACCGCTTTTGCAGCTACTCTGCCTGATGCTGGCCGACTTCTTAACGAAAGTGTAACCTTGCCCTCTTTTTTTCCCCGGCAAGCACCACCTGATCATCAGAAACAAATTGGAACGGGGAAACTAAACCAGGGGAGTACCCGAATCAAAGTTTCAGGTTTTACCTTTACCGGAAACACCCTTTTTTCCGACAGTGAGCTTTCTGATCTCATGGCGAATTATAAAGGAGAAAAACAGACGCTTGACGAACAGGATAACGCATCCTCAACAATCACCAACGCCTACCGAAAAAAGGGGTATTTTCTGGCATCAGCCTTTTTGCCCCCTCAAACGCTGACCCCTGGCACTCCTCTTGTCATTGACGTTATTGAAGGCGTTCTGGAAAAGATACGTGTTGAAACTAAACCTGCTATAACAAGAACACAGAAATCTCTTCTGGAATATTATGCCAATCAGGTGCCCTCCGACCAGCCTCTTGAAAATGGATCCCTTACTTCCATGGTCATGAGAACCAATGAACTGCCCAACATCTCTTCACGTATCCTGCTGGAACCGGGCTCAAGACCCGGCACAACAAAAGCAATCCTTGAAGTTATTGAAGGCAAGCCCTACGACTACTCAGTGAACATTGACAACTATGGAAACGAGGCAACAGGCTCCAATCACTTCAGTGGCTGTATGGAACTTTATTCTCCTCTTCATCTTGGTGATCAGTTAACACTGCGCATACAGACATCAACAATCGGAAACCTGCAGAATGTGCAAACCGGCTATTCAATACCTGTGACGCCATACGGAACAAAAATCGGATTCAACTACAACTACGTCACTTATCAGATGGGCGGATTATTCCAGGCATTGAATGCTTTTGGCGATGCCCACAACCTGATTTTTTCCCTTACCCAGCCAATCATACGAAACAGAAATCTGATCCTGAATGCAACACTTGCTGGAGAAGGCAAAATGCTGGACGATCGAATTGAAAGTGCGCAATCCAGCAATCAACGTCTTTCCGCATCTTGTCAGACTGGGCTTACCGGCATACAGATGGATAACATGCTGGGAGGGGGTTCCACCTCACTCTCCCTTGGTTTTATAAGAGGACAATTGTGTCTCAATGATGCCGACACACTTTCAAAAGACCAGGCAGCACAAGGATTGCATACCAACGGAGGTTATACCAAGCTGAACTTGAGTCTTGCCCGCACCCAGATGATTTCTCAAGGCTTGACTCTTTATGCCAGCGCCTATGGTCAGTGGAGCAATAAAAACATGAACAGCTCAGAACAACTCTCACTGGCTGGACCAAGTGCGGTACGTGCCTGGCAAACAACCGAGTCTTATGCCGATAAAGGTGTTGTGGCGACCGCTGAACTGCGCTATCTTTTTGACTCAACCGGGGAACTCCCGGGAAAACTCGAGCTCTCCGCGTTTGTTGACCATGGCTATGCTGTTCTTCATAACACCCCCCTGCCCGATGCAGGCAATAACACAAGCAACTTGACCGGAGCTGGATTTGGGGTAAAATGGTTTGATGCCAAAAACTATTGCCTGCAATCAACAGCAGCCTGGAAAATTTCAGGAGCAAGCTCTCCAACGGAGAGTCCCATGGTATATGCACAGGCTATAAAAAGTTTTTAACGAAATTGTTGTTTTTGGTTGAGCACCTGGCAGCTCTCTTGACAAGAAAACAGAAATTCGTGAAACAGTAATTTTTTGCGTACACTTTGCTTGCCACTGCCGACAAGGGAAACCGGTAACGACAATCATTGTAAACCCATGCGTATTTCACGAAAAATAGAACTCGATTACGGCCATACGCTTCCGAACAGCTTTTCTTTCTGTAACCAACTGCACGGCCATCGCGGGGTGGTTGTCGCCACCGTTGAAGGTGAGCTGATCAAGCGCAAAAACGACAGTGAAGAGGGAATGGTGATGGATTTCAAGTTTTTAAAAGAGATCATGGTGCAGCACATTCATGACAAGCTTGATCACGGCTTTGCTGTCTGGAAAGATGATCATGAAGATCTTGACTTTATCATGAAACGCAATTCAAGGGTTCTGGTTACTGATGAACCTCCAACGGCTGAATGCCTTGCCAAATGGGCGTTTAACCAAATCACCCCCCACTTGCCTGAAGGAGTATCGCTTAAACAGCTTCGCTGGTATGAGACCCCCAACAATTGGGCAGATTATGACTGCGACTAAAAAGAACTTGCTTTCTTCTCGCTTTTTTTTTGTAAACTCCATAAATACGTTTTTTTTACAAAAAAATCGAAATTATTCAGCGTTTTCAATAAAAACAGAAGAAATGCGACTCCATGATTTTGACCCTGAAAACCGACCGAGAGAGAGGTTTCTCAGCAGCGGACCTTCCTCACTCAGTCCGGCCGAACTGCTGGCTATCATCCTTCGCTTCGGCTCAAGAAAACTCAATATTGTTGATACCTGTAATAAAATTATTGCAAGGTTCACTCTTGAGAAGCTTGTCAATATAACCATCGGGGAACTTCAGGAGATCGAGGGAATCGGAGAGGCGAAAGCCATGCAAATTGTTGCTGTCTTTGAATTGAACAAGCGGTTGCACTACACACGAAACAACAATAAGAAAATCCAGGCGGCAAGAGATATTTTTGAATACATGGCTGGCCGTATCCCTGATGAAACAAAAGAGCACCTCTTCGTCCTGCACCTGAACACCAAAAACCAGATCATTAAAACCGAGCAGGTTTCTGTAGGAACACTCAACGCTGCACTGATTCACCCCCGTGAGGTATTTAAGGCTGCAATCAAGGAGAGTTCACATGCCATTATTCTTGTGCATAACCACCCATCAGGAGACGTTGAACCAAGCAATGCCGACAAGCAGGTTACGGAGCTCCTGAAAAAGGCAAGCGCCGTCATCCAGATCGACTTGCTGGACCACATTATCATCGGAAGAACAGATTGGTTCAGCTTTAGGGAAAGTGGCCTGCTCTGACAATGATCTCTACGCGAATGACACCTGAACTGGCTGAGCATTACCTGATCCGCTCTGAGAAATCTCTCGAACATTCTTTGCCTGCAATCCTTTCCCGGTTTTGTCGAGCTCAAAATCCACTTCGGCGTCCTGATTCAGTACCTTGAAACTTTGTTCCGACTGGATAGCAGAAAAATGAACAAAAATATCCTCTCCTCCATCGGGATTTAAAAGGAAACCGTACCCCTTTTTCCCATCAAACCATTTAACTTTAGTGATACCCATGATAAACGTCAGAATTTATCATTATTAATAAAGAGCAAAACGACACTCGCATGAGGCCTTTGCGACTTACTTACACAAGAAATATATATTTTTTCTCAGAAACTTCACACGTTACGACCAAAAACACAACCAAATTACAATGCGAACACAACACAAAAGAAAGTATAAGTTATTCATACATAAAAATACAGTTAGCCATCTTTAATAAAAATGAAACACATCATCGTCATAACCGGCGCGGGCAAGGGAATCGGCAAGGCTATAGCTATTGATTTTGCTCGCGCTGCCGGAACACAGAACAACTTTAGTCCAGTCCTGATCCTGGTTTCGAGGACGCTTTCCGATCTTGAAAACGTTGCTGACATGTGCCGTTCTTACGGTGCAGATGCAGATATCGTTCTGGCTGACATTTCCGACACCGCACAGATTGACCAGCTCGTCAGTACCACGATTGAGCGTTACGGCACTATTGACTGTCTTGTGAACAATGCCGGAGTCGGCAGGTTCAAGCCACTTGCCGAACTGACCGAGGAAGATTTTGAGTATACGATATCGACAAATCTGAAAGGCACGTTTTTTCTGACACAGAAGGTCTTTTCGGTCATGGAAAAGAACAAATCAGGTCACATTTTTTTTATAACCTCTGTTGCCGCAGAAATAGCATTCAAGAGTTCTTCGATCTACTCCATGTCAAAGTTTGGACAGAAAGGACTTGTTGAAGCGATGCGGTTATACGCAAAAACGTGCAATGTCAGAATTACCAATGTCATGCCTGGGGCGGTCTATACTCCAATGTGGGGAGAGGTGCCGGAAGAGATAAAAGCAACAATGATGATGCCGGAAGATATTTCTGCCCCCCTTGTCAATGCCTATCTCCTGCCACAACGAACATCAGTGGAAGAACTTGTCTTCAGGCCGGTGTGCGGTGATATCAATGATTGAACAAGGCAAAAGCTCTTGGGTGTGGGAAAGCAGGTTTTTTTCCTGTATTTTTCGATTCTTCTTTATAAAAAAATTTGAGCCGACATCACCATGAGTCTGAAAGAAAAAATAGATCTGGATCTGAAAAATTCAATGAAAAGCGGCGATAAAACCCGCCTGAATGCCATCCGTTCCATTCGTGCCGCACTGCTGGAAAAAGAGGTCTCCATCCGTGTTGGCGGCATCGCAGTGCTGACGAATGAGCAGGAATTGGAGGTACTGGTGAGTCTTGCCAAAAAACGGCGTGATGCCATTGAGCAGTTTACTGCCGGGAATCGTCTTGATCTCGCTGAAACTGAGCAGGCTGAGTTGGCTGTGCTTGATGAGTATCTTCCTGCTCCTGTTTCTGACGATGAAGTAAGGGCTGTGATACAGGATATCATCACAAAAACAGGCGCTGCATCCATGAAAGAGATGGGCAAAGTGATGGCAGAAGCCATGAAAGCGCTCAAGGGAAAAGCTGATGGCACCAAGGTTCAGCAAATCGTCAAGTCACTGCTTTCAGCATAACCCATTCTTACTCACCATCATGCTTGATATCAACTATATCCGCCAGAATCCGGAAGAGGTTGTTGCCATGCTGCGCAACCGACAGCTCTCTGTGGAAGAGCCGAAACTTCACCAGTTGATGGCCTTCGACAAAAAGCGCAAGCAACTGGTGCAGCGTTCTGATGAACAGAAAGCCCTGCGAAACAAGGTTTCAAAAGAGATTGCCGATATAAAAAAGAGCGGCAAAGGCTCATCTGAAGAGCTGATCATCCAGATGAAATCAGTGTCCGAAGAGATAACCAGAATGGATACCGCGCTCAGCCAGCTTGAAGAAGAGATTGAGAATATCCTTCTTGCCCTTCCCAACAAACTTCACCCGTCGGTTCCAGTCGGGCGACGTGCTGCTGACAACCAGATTTTCGGAGAGCCGGTAACCTTTGCTCACTCCCTTGACTTCTCGGTTAAAAACCACCTTGAACTTGGCAAATCCCTCGGCATTCTCGACTTTGAACGTGGCGCAAAGGTTAGCGGCGCCGGATTTCCCGCCTACATTGGCAAAGGCGCCCGTCTGGAACGGGCCCTGATCAACTTTATGCTCGACACGCATAGCGAATGCCATGGCTATACCGAGGTGTTCCCGCCTTTTCTTGTCAATCAGGAGTCGCTGAGAGGAACCGGACAGTGGCCGAAATTTGCCGACCAAGTTTACCACATCGGTGAAGATGACCTCTATGCCATTCCTACCGCTGAGGTACCGGTCACGAACCTCCATCGGGGAGAGATGCTTGAGACCGCAAGTCTGCCAATCTCCTACGCCGCCTATTCAGCCTGTTTCCGTCGCGAAGCGGGAAGTTATGGTAAGGATACACGCGGGTTCCTCAGGGTGCATCAGTTCAACAAGGTGGAAATGGTGAAGTTTACCCGACCAGAAACCTCCTATGCTGCGCTTGAGGAGATTCGCTCTCATGCAGAAGCAATCCTTGTGGCCTTGAAGATCCCCTATCGTGTCTTGCTGCTTTGCAGCGGAGACATCAGCGCCAATGCGACGAAATGTTACGACATTGAGGTCTGGTCACCTGCGGAACAGAAATATCTTGAGGCATCAAGTTGCTCAAACTTTGAAGATTACCAGGCAAGAAGATCGAACATCCGTTTCAAGCCCGACAGCAAGTCAAAACCTGAGTTTGTGCACACCCTGAACGGTTCAGGCTTGGCAACTTCGCGACTCATGGTCTCATTGCTTGAGCACTACCAGACCACTGAGGGCAATATCAGGGTGCCTGAAGCATTACAGCGCTATACCGGATTTGAGGAGATCTGAGCCATTCCCTCAGGACAGACGATCAAGGAAATTCCGCACCATGCCGCTGACCGTTGCAACATCGATAAGAAAGGCATCATGGCCATAGGGTTCATCCAAGTAGAGAATGCTTGAATTCGGCATGAATCGGGCAAGCTCTTCCTGCTCCTCTTTCGGATAGAGAATGTCGGAATTGATGGAAAGAATCTCCACCGGGAGCATCATGGAGCGCAATACCTCTTCATACTCTCCCCTGTCTCTGGAAAGATCGTGCAAGTCCATTGCTTTGGTAAGGGTGATATAGGTGTTGGCATCAAACCGCTCTACCAGTTTTCTGCCCTGATGGAGCAGGTAGCTCTCGACCTTGAAGGCCTTTCCCTCCTGCTGATACTCGCGGCCAAAGCGTGACTGAAAGTTTTCAAAACTGCGATAGGTGCACATGGCCATCATCCTTGCTGCCGCAAGTCCTTTGCCGGGAGGATGACCCTCCTGGTACCTGCCGCCATTCCAGTCACGATCGGCATAAATCGCCTGCCGCTGCGCCTCGCTCTGACCGATACACCATGAAGAGTGACGCCCTGAAGCACCCATCGGCATCAGCGCCTGAACAACTTCAGGATAAAGAAATCCCCACTCAAGCACCTGCATCCCGCCAAGAGAGGCGCCGACCACAAGCTTTACCCGCCCGATGCCCAGACCGGCAAGCAGAAGGCGCTGCACGTGCACCATATCCCTGATGGTGACCAGCGGAAAATCCGGCCCATAATGGCTGCCAGTCATTGGATTCAGAGAGATCGGACCCGTGGTACCATAACAGCTCCCAAGCACATTCGTGCAGATAATAAAATCTGTGCTCTCATCGAATGCGCCTCCTTTGGAAAACATCCCTTCCCACCAGGCATCCGCATCAGCAGAACCTGTAAGAGCCTGACAGATGAGGATCACATTATCTTTCGTGGAATTCAACGTACCCCATGTCCTGTAGGCTACCCGTATTGAGGGGATCACGCTGCCAAGCTCGGTCGTAAAGGGTTCTTTCGAATCAAAATAGTGCGTTTTTTCTGAAATGATCTCAGTATATGCTCTCATGCGCTTCTTGTCAGTTTAGCAAAAGCTTGTTCAAATACTCCTTGGGGCGCGCTATCGCTCCCGGAGTGCAAAAATAACCCTGATGTAACGGGTTAAAGGAAAATGTCTGAAGAGAGGTATGAAGCTGCAGAAAGGCATACATACCATCATCATTCCCGGGCAATATTCCGGGATGGAATTGGCACCGATCATCGTGTAATGACGGTTGCCAAGGCTTCTCAGGGCCAGTCCCTCCACCTTTCTGGATGATAGCTTGAAATCTTGAAAAGAACATTTAATCTATTTAATCTACAACAGGGATTAGTATTTTACAAACTGCATGAAGAAGCGAATGCAC
Source organism: uncultured Chlorobiaceae bacterium (assembly GCA_903929845.1). Classification (GTDB taxonomy): domain Bacteria; phylum Bacteroidota; class Chlorobiia; order Chlorobiales; family Chlorobiaceae; genus Chlorobium. Next base: position 17,712 of record CAIYWF010000238.1, read on the forward strand.
TTAAATGATTTTTCATTATATCCCATGACCACAGCACGAGAACTGGCTTTGAATGTCCTGCAATCACTCGAAACCGGAAAACAGCGATCTGACCAGATTCTGCACAAGGTCTTGCAACACTCTTCACTGAACCGCATTGACCGGGCGCTCTCCACAGGACTGGTCAACGGAGTACTGCGCTACCGCCTTCAGATTGATTTTATTATCAGCCATTTTTATCACCATAATTTTGAAAAAGCAGCGTCTGTCCTGAAAAATATTCTTCGACTTGGAGTCTATCAGATTCTCTTCCTCAACAAGGTTCCCGACTGGGCTGCCGTCAACGAATGCGTAAAACTGGCCAGAAAATACAAGGGAGAGCGTCTGTCGAAATTGGTCAACGGTGTGTTGAGAAAAATCACTCCGGAGAGCGTCACCCTTGACGTTTGGCTGAAGGATACAAAAATTGAAGAACAACTCTCCATACAATACTCGCACCCACAATGGCTGGTTGAACGCTGGATTAAGGCTTTCGGAAAGGATAATACTCAGTCCATCCTCATCTATAATAACCAGTTTCCGCGTTTTGGATTCAGAATCAACCGGCTGAAAACTTCTCCGGATCAGCTCTTTTCCGACCCTGCGTTTACCGACGACCATGAAGAGTGCGGCATGGAAAACTTCTTTCTTTCAAAAGATTTTAACCGCTTTGAACCTGCCGTGACCGATGGACGTCTTACGGTTCAGAACCCGACTCAGGGACTGGCCTGCCTGTTGCTGAATCCGGCTTCTGGAAGTGTCGTGGTTGATTTGTGCTCAGCGCCAGGAGGAAAGGCCACCTTTATGGCGGAACTAATGCAGAACAGCGGCCAAATTATCTCCGTGGACCGCTATGAAAAAAAACTTCTGCGAATGGTGGCCCATACTGCTGCTCTCGGTATTACCATCATCAAAACCGTAGCCGCAGATGCCCGGAGCTTTGTGCCTGACCTTCTGCCTGGAGCTATCCTGCTTGACGCTCCCTGTTCGGGCACCGGAGTTCTTGGCCGACGCGCAGAACTGCGCTGGAAACTGAGCCCCGAGATGCTTCTGGAACTACAGGCACTGCAGGCGGAACTCCTCGATCATGCGGCCGAACTGCTTGATAAAGAGGGGGTTCTGGTCTATGCAACCTGCTCTCTTGAGCATGAAGAAAACAGTTTGCAGATTGAGAGGTTTCTGCAGAGACACCCTGAGTTTATCGCTGATCCCGAAGGCGCCATACTCACTCTCCCGGGTGAGCGCCCTGGCTTTGACGGCGGGTTCTGCCAGCGACTGCATAAAATCGCATGAACAGGCTGGACAACCACTATCAGAGAGTTCTTGAGAGCTTCCTGAATTATATGCTTGTGGAGCGCAACTTTTCGGCAAACACCAGAGAGTCGTACAACAACGATCTCAAGCGCTACCTGCTTTTCATGCAGCAGAACTCAAGGCCGCTGGAGGCCATAACGACCCGTCATATTGAAGAGTTCATTACCGAGCTCTACACCATCGGCCTCGAAGCAAGCTCAATGGCCCGAAACATTTCCGCGATCCGCTCACTCCATAAATTTCTGGTGAACGAACGAACGCTTAACGCGAACCCGGCGGAGAACCTCCATCAGCCAAAACAGGCCCAATACCTCCCGAACGTCCTCACAATTGATGAAACCATGCGACTGCTTGAGGCACCACAAGCTCTCACGCCTCCTAACAAATATGTTCTGCGGGACAAGGCGATGCTTGAGCTTCTCTACGCTACTGGGGTAAGAGTAAGTGAGCTTATCAATATTCAGCAGCAGAATCTCTACTTCGATGCGGGTTTTATACGGATTTTCGGCAAGGGATCAAAAGAGAGGCTTGTGCCTGTTGGCAACTCCGCCATCGCGTGGGTCAAACGGTACCAGACTGAACTTCGACTTTCGCAAGTACAGCAGAACTCTGATGACTATCTGTTTCTTAATTCACGGGGAATAAAACTGACACGCATGGCGCTCTTTGCCATGGTACGAAAATATGCCATCATGGCTGGTATAGAGAAAAGCATCAGCCCGCACACTTTCCGCCATACCTTCGCAACCCATCTTCTCGAAGGCGGGGCCGATCTCCGCGCAGTCCAAGAGATGCTCGGCCACAGCTCGATAGTCACCACCCAGATCTACACGCATATCGATCGCTCATTTATCAAAGAGGTACATAAAACCTTTCATCCGAGAGGATGAGAAGGGTTTACTTGTAATATCCCTTCGTCTCAATAATGAGTCTTTTCTTGTCATGACTCTCCATTTCAATTTTAAAGGCCGAAAGGGTCATATTGACATCAATGAAGAAAAAGAGCAACGAAAAACTCAGGCAGAGCATACTGAAAATAAAAATCCCCGATAACAGCATCGGCAAATCAAGATTGACAAGTGCGCTTAGAAAAAGCATGATAATCAGCCAGCTCGCGCCAATACAGGTCATGCAAGCCAGGAGAATCGATGTACGGATATAGCGCGCCCGTTTCCATAGAATGGCTACCTCCTGGTTGATTCTGAGAATATAGGATTCCGGATAGGATTCCAGATCATCAAGAAGTGAACGCGAACGGTCAATAACACGACCAAGCCTGTTGGTCATGGTAAGAAACAGCAAACCAAGGCCCGAGATGAGAATCATCGGGCCAATGGCAGTTTGAAGAATAGGGACAAGCTCCCTGAATGAAGTATTTAACATGATATTTTTGTTGGAGAACTTACCCTTTACGTTTCTTTTTGTTGCCTGTAAAAAATGAGGTCTCTTTTCCTGCCGCTGCCGGTTTATAGGGTTTTTTAAAACTCTTTTTTGGTGCATAAGGTGACTCTCGCTCCTGCTCTTCCATTTTGCTAAGCCTCAACTGACGGCCGCAGACTCTCACCTTTCTCAACTCATGAAAGATATTATCAGGCATCCCCTGTGGCAGTTCGACCGTACTGTAACTATCATTGATAGAAATATGGCCGACCGATTCTGGATCAAGTCCAACCTCGTTCAGGATTGCGCCGAGAATATTGCCAGCCTTGACACCATGCTCACTGCCAACCTCAAGTCGGTACCGCTCCTTGCCCTCTTCGCCATAAGCCTCGCCCTTGCTCCTCCTTTTGACAGGCCCGCGATCCCTGTCCGACCCGCGCTCTCTGCCAGACCCTTCTCTCTCATCATGAAATTTTGCCTTCTCGGGCTTGTTGGATAACAGAAGAGGCGTTTCACCCTGAACCATCGAGGCAAGCGCAGCCGCAGCTTCAAGTTCCGGAACATCATGTTCGTGACAGTACTGTTCAATAAGCTTGGTAAAAAATCCAAGATCTTCGGCGGCAATCCTGTCGGTGATGCGCTGATTGAACTTTGCAATCCTCTTGTTGTTGATGACTTCCGTGGTTGGCAGTTCCATCAGCTCAATACGGCTATGCGTTGCCCGTTCAATGGAGTAAAGCATGTTTTTCTCTCTCGGAGAGACAAACAAAATGGCATCGCCAGCACGACCAGCACGACCGGTGCGTCCAATACGGTGCACATAGGACTCTGTATCAGAAGGAATATCGTAGTTGATAACATGGCTGATTCGATCAACATCAAGTCCCCGTGCAGCAACATCGGTAGCAATAACAATACTCAACACTCCACTCTTCAGTTGCTCGACGGTACGTTCACGCTGACTCTGGGGCATATCTCCGTTGAGAGCGGCTGCACCATATCCTCTGGCCTGAAGCTTTTCTGCAAGTTCAATGGTCATGGTTTTGGTACGCACAAAGATGAGCATTCCATCAAACGGTTCAACTTCGAGAATTCTGGTCAGAATGTCGATCTTGTGGCTTCCACCGACAATCCAGTAGCGCTGCCGAGTGGTATCAACCGTCGTGGTTTTTGTCTGTATGGTAACCTCAGCAGGATTGGTAAGATACTTTTGCGCAATACGACGAATCGGCGGAGGCATTGTCGCTGAAAAAAGGGCTACCTGCCTTCCTTTGGGAGTCTGATCAAGAATCCATTCGACATCGTCGATAAATCCCATGCGAAGCATTTCATCGGCTTCGTCAAGCACCATACATTTGAGGGTGTTGAGATTCAGTGTCCCTCGCCGAATATGATCCATGACACGACCGGGTGTTCCAACAATAACATGCACACCTCGTCTCAACATGCGAAGCTGTATGCCGTAATCCTGCCCACCATAAATAGGCACAACATGAAAACCCTTTAGGTATTCGGCATAACGCTGGAATGCCTCAGCAACCTGTATGGCAAGCTCCCTTGTCGGGGCGAGCACAAGCGCCTGGGGTTCTGCTTGTTCAAGATTGATATTGGAGAGTATCGGCAGTGCAAAGGCTGCGGTTTTTCCTGTTCCAGTCTGTGCCTGCCCAAGGACATCACGTCCTTCGAGAATCAGGGGAATTGTCTGGGCCTGAATCGGCGTTGGATCTTCGTAACCGACCTTCTCAAGCGCTCTCATTAACGGTTCGGCAAGCTGAAGGGCGTGAAAATCCGTCGGCAATAATTGCTGTTCTTTCATTGTTGTTTTCCTTTCCAGATCATTGATAAAAAAAGCCTCATAAGAGGCGGAAGTGGCAGCAATGCAGGAAAGAAAAAAATGAAGAAGAGTTCTCATCAACCGAAAACATCGGGGCAGCTTAAAACAAAGCCAAGCGCCATCGAATCGTCACAAACGCTAAAAATTTATACTCAGTAGTACGATAAATTTTCCAGCATCCTTTCTTAGCATATTCACCACGCATTATAAACTTCAGGATTATACCATTTTTTTTGTAAAAGACGAATTTATTTCTTTTACAAAAGAAACCAACAAAGCTCCCCGCCGGAAGCGGCGGGGTATCTGGTCATACGTTACTGCGTTACAAGAGTATTGATTGAAATTGTCCATTTCACGTTATCGATAGTCACCACAACATTGACTGGTGCGCCATTGATCGGCGCATCCGTGGCCGCAAATGTTTTGGTTTCTGCATTATACTTCAGCCAGCCAGGCAAGGGCGCACCATCTTCCATAGAAATCTTCACATTGCTACCTGTATTTACAATTTGCGATTGCAGGTTTTCAGGAAGAGCAAAGCTGAATGTTTTTTCAGAAACGGAAACGGTAATAACTCCATTGAGATTCTGCTTTGGCATACTGATCAACTGAACAACAGGCGCCGAAGTTGCACCACTACCACCTTTACTTTTATCTGTACCAGCCGCATTATCGCTCCTTGATGTTTCCGAAGAAGTCGTTTCTCCGGTTGAAGTTGCTCCACCTGTTGAACCTGTTTCTCCTTTCTCCTGTTGAAGTCGTGCCACCTGTTGATGTTGTTCCGCCAGTTGATGTTGTTCCGCCAGTTGATGTTGTTCCGCCAGTTGATGTTGTTCCGCCAGTTGATGTTGCTCCTCCTGTTGATGTTGTTCCTCCCGTTGAAGTCGTTCCGCCGGTTGAAGTTGTTTCCGTAGAAATCACCAATACAGGAGGTGGCGCCGATGCCGATGTTGTTGTCATCGAGACCGACGTTGTTGTCATCGACGGTTTTTGATCGACCTGTACAGGGGTTTTTGGTGCTCCGCCTGCATTGATAATTATAGGGCCTGAAAAATGGGTTCCACCCATGGCAAAGGTAATAATTCCTTTTTCCGCCTTCAGAGAGGTTGAACCCGCAGTAGTAATACTTGTTCCTGACTTCTGGGTTATGTCGTTTGTAACCAGAACATCAAACATTCCTTTTGTTGTCACATTGCCAAGCTCAACACTGTTGGCGTCCACTATCGCTACATCGTTTCCAAAAACATTAAGCGTACTCTGGAAATTGTTGGTGGGGTTGCTCAAATCAATATTACCATTTGCCGAGGCCAAGGTTGTTACTCCTGCGACCATAATGCTGGTTTCCGATTTCTGGGTTATGTCACTCCCTGCCGAAAGGTCGAAGGTACCAGTCGTCGTCATGTCACCAAGTTCAATAGCGTTGGCATCGGCAAGGCTGACATCTGCTCCGCTTGCTGACACCGTGCTCTGAAAATCGTTGGTGGCGCTGCTCAAAACAATATCCCCGCTTGCTGAAGCAAGGTTTGTTACTCCTGCGACGACAATGCTGGTTCCCGGCTTCTGGGTTATGTCGTTCGCCGCCGAGAGGTCAAACGTGCCTGCCGTTGCCACATTGCCAAGTTCAATACCGTTCATGTCCCAAAGCTCCATGTTCATGCCAGAGGCGTTGAACGTGTCCTGAAAATCATTGGTCGCATTGAGCAGTACAATATCGCCACTTGTTGAAACAAGGGTCGTTGCGCCTGCTGCGTTGATGCGGGTTCCTGTTTTCTGGGTTATGTCGCTCCCTGCCGAGAGGCCAAAAGTACCGGTCGCAGTGATATTGTCAAGTTCAAGAGTATTGGCATCGGCAACCATTACATCTTTGCCAGAAGCTTTGAGTGTGCTCTGGAAATCGTTGGTGACACTGTCCAAATCAATATTTCCGTTTGTCGAAACAAGGGTTGTTACTCCTGCAACAACAATGGTGGTTCCCGGCTTCTGGGTTATGTCGTTCGCTGCCGAGAGGTCGAGCGTGCCAGCCGTCGTCACATTGCCAAGCTCAATACCGTTAATGTCCCAAAGTGCCAGGTTCATTCCGGAAGCATTCAACGTGCCCTGAAAATCATTGCTCGCATTAAGAAGTACAATATCGCCAGTTGCCGAAGATATCGTGCTTGCTCCTCCAGCGGAGATGAAGCTCCCCTGCTTCTGTGTTATGGCATTCTTCGCGGTCACTCCGAGTGTACCCGTCGCTGTGATGTTGTCAAGCTCTATGCCGTTGCTGTCTCCAAGAGAAACATCTGCTCCGCTCGCCGTTACCGTGCTCTGGAAGTCGTTTGACGCATCGTCCAAGGCTATGTTTTTACCGGTGGCACTGATACCGGCTGTGCCAGTCACCGACATGGCGCCCGTCTGCTGCACCTCTCCGGTACTTGTAACTCCGAGATTGCCGCCCACCGTTGTAACACCAAAACTCGTCGTTCCTCCATTTGTTGTATTGGTTGTCAAGTTCTTCGTCGTGCTGCCACTCACCGCCATGTTACCACCTGCTTTCAGATCGCTGTTGCCGGTCGCAGTCAACGCTGCGATCAAGCCATTCGCATCGAAAAGGCTGATATCAACTCCACTCGCCGACACCGTGTCCTGGAAGTCGTTTGACGGATTGGAAAGCGTGATGTTTTTACCCGTAGCATCGATAGCCGTTGCGCCGGTTACATCCATCGAACCTGTCTGCACCACCTCGTCTGCGCTGGTCAAACCAAGATTCCCGCCTACCGTTGTAACACCAAAACTCGTCGTACCCCCATTCGTCGTGCTGGTCGTCAGGTTCTTCGTCGTGCTGCCGCTCACTGCAAGGTTGCCGTTTGCCGAAAGCACGCTATTACCGGTCGCATACAAAACCGCCGTCAAGCCATTGACATCGGCAAGGCTGATATCCTTGCCACTTGCCGCCACCGTGCTCTTGAAGTCGTTTGACGCATTGGTCAGCAGGATATTGCCACTGGTTGAGTTCAGTGTGCTCGCAAGAGCGGCTGTGATCTTCGTGCTGGCCTTCTGCGTGATGTCATCAACGGCCGACAAGCCAAACGTGCCTGTCGTCGCAACTTCGCCAAACTCTATGCCATTCGCATCGACAAGGCTGATATCCTTGCCACTTGCCGCCACCGTGCTCTTGAAGTCGTTTGACGC
>CAIYWF010000239.1 GCA_903929845.1 uncultured Chlorobiaceae bacterium
ACGTCAGAGATTTGCGTGTCCCTTTCAGAGCAGTGAATCACTTTTACGCCAAGCTCCATAGCCAGCTCATTAAAGATTCTTTTTTCAGCTAACTCTTTAATAATTTCGGCCTGAGCAGGGCCGACCTTGTTCCGGGCAATGACTGCTTTGGCAATATCAAGTAACCCTTGTTTGGTAAAATGCGATATCAATCCTGGATTGGCGCCATGCTCAAGCACCGCAGTGACACCTTTATCTTGCCATTGTGAAGTCATGCGGCGGATGTTCATGTGCCGCCAGTACAGTGTTCTTTCGGTAGGATGCAGAGTCTCAACCCCTGTATAAGGATCCCACACTTCTACCGAGGTGTTCATATAGAGGACGCCATGATCATGACACCATTGAAGAATTTCACAACAATCAATATTCCACGCTAAATCTATGATCAAATCGCCCTCGGCAACATACGTCGCGAGGGTTTGTGCTATATTATACGGTGTTATTTGATGATTAATGTAAGTAACGCCCAATGCTGTCCACGGCGATACTTTTTCACGAATATCCTCAAAGTCCATAATAGTAACATGAGTATAATCGACGTTGATATGTTTAAAAAGAACCGGAACGGTACACTGAGAGACAGAGCCAAATCCGATGATGAGTATTTTTTTGTTAAAATCAATCACTGCTTTTCACTTTATTATTAGATAGATATAATTTTAGTTTTTTGCTTGACAAGAATATGTTGTCGAAAATTAATTGTAATGACGCAAATCGCAGCGCACTGGTATACGTTCGCTAAATTCGGCATAATATACGGTGATTATCAACAAAATGATCTTGCCTTGTTGTTAATTTAGTGATCTTCAAAAGATCGGTAAGGTACTGTATCAGAAACTCAAAGCAAAATTATCCGTCAGCAAAATGTGTGCATGACTTCAACATACACTCTCCGCCGAATTTATCTCGCTCAATTACAAGAATTGCCTGCTCTTTATCGGAGGCTCTTGTCTCTGGTTGATCCACGTTCTCATAATGACAACTCCCGTGCAGTTTCATCCGCCTTCGGTGCCTCGTGCCAGAGGAGATGATGCTCAGGCAGGAAGTTAGCTGATTTGACCATGATGAAAAAAAAATTATCTTTGTTGGCTCTCTTATGATGATGATTGTCATTCCTCATCAGGGAGGGAAAGTTGGCCGTATCCAATGAAACTGCTTTTTTCTATCATTCCTCAATTTCAGTATTATAAACGCTTTGAACAACACATTAATCCGGAGGAACGGCATTGTCATTTGTCCCATCAAAAGTATTTTTCACCAAAGGTGTGGGAAGGCACAAGGAATATCTCTCATCATTCGAGCTTGCCCTGAGAGAGGCCAAAATTGAGAAATGCAACCTGGTTACCGTATCAAGTATTTTTCCTCCTCACTGTGAACGCATCACAGTCGAAGAGGGGCTGAAACATCTCTCTGCGGGTCAGATAACTTTTGCGGTCATGGCCCGTAATTCAACCAATGAGTTCAACCGTCTTATTGCAGCTTCTGTCGGTGTCGCCATTCCTGCTGATGAAACACAATACGGCTATCTGTCGGAACACCACCCGTTTGGAGAATCTGCAGAGCATTCTGGTGAATACGCAGAAGACCTGGCCGCAACGATGCTTGCAACAACCCTCGGCATTGAATTTGATCCAAACAAAGATTGGGATGAACGCGAAGGTATTTACAAAATGAGCGGCAAAATTATCAATTCCTATAATATTACCCAGTCTGCAGAGGGTGAAAACGGTCTCTGGACAACAGTCATTTCATGTGCTGTTCTCCTTCCGTAGTCGACAATTCTTCTGCTTCACTGAAGTTGAAAGCGGGACACTATGACGGAATCGATTAAAACGGATGTCCTGGTTATCGGCAGCGGCATCGGCGGGCTCTATTTTGCCGTTCATACGGCAGAATACGCCAAGGTAACAATTATTACAAAAAAAGAGAGTTCCACCTCCAATACCAACTGGGCACAGGGTGGCATTGCGGCCACTATTGACCGTGATGACAGTTCAGAACTGCATATTGCCGACACTCTCGATGCTGGCGCTGGCCTGTGCAACCAGGAAATGGTTTCGATCATGGTCAAAGAAGGCCCTCAGCACATAAAGCGACTTACAGAGCTTGGCGTCAACTTCACCACCTCCGACAATGACCACTTGCACCTCGGCAAGGAGGGCGGCCATTCCAGAAGCAGGATTGTGCACGCACAGGATCTGACTGGCAGGGAGGTTGAAACTGCGCTGCTCGACAGAATTAACAGCCATCCCAATATCACCCTGCTTGAACACCATTTTGCCATTGAACTGCTGACGGAGCATCATCTCGGCATCAAAACAAACGAAATCACCTGTTACGGGGCCTACGTGCTTGACACAAAACAGCGAAAACCGATAAAAATCCTTGCCAAAATAACGATGCTCGCATCTGGAGGCCTCGGGCACGTCTATCCCTATACCACCAATCCTGAAATTGCCACGGGAGACGGTGTTGCAATGGGATACCGCGCCGGAGCTGAAATTGCGAACATGGAGTTTATCCAGTTTCATCCAACCTCGCTCTACCATCCAAAAGCTGACTCATTTCTGATTTCCGAAGCCGTTCGGGGGTTTGGAGGAATACTCAAGCTGAAAAACGGGCAGGAGTTCATGCAGAAGTATGACGTGCGGCAGAACCTTGCACCAAGGGATATTGTTGCCAGAGCTATCGACTCGGAGATCAAAAAAAGCGGTGAAGAGTGCGTTTTTCTTGATGTCACCCATATAGATCCTGAAAAGACAAAAGAACATTTTCCAAATATTTATGAAACCTGCCTCCAATTCGGCATCGATATGACCAGGGAAATGATACCCGTTGTGCCTGCCGCGCACTATTCATGCGGCGGTATACGAACGGACAGCAAGGGAAGAACCACTCTTGAGCGACTCTATGCCTGCGGGGAAACCAGTTGCACTGGTGTTCACGGGGCAAACCGCCTTGCAAGCAACTCACTGCTTGAAGCTCTTGTCTTTGCCTGGAGATCATCTCTTGATATCCGCAAAGCGCTGCAAAATATCGACAACACTGTCGATTTTCCAGACTGGGACGATACTGGAACAGTCAATCCTGAAGAGTGGATTCTTGTGTCCCACAACAAACGGGAAGCACAGCAGGTCATGAATGACTATGTCGGTATTGTGCGCAGCGACCTCAGGCTGCAGCGTGCGAAGAGGCGGATTGATTTTCTCAAGGAGGAAACAGAATCCTACTACAAAAAAACAAAGATCACAACACAGATTCTGGAATTGCGAAATATCATCAAGGTGGCAAGCCTTATCATCGAGAGCGCCATGAAGCGTCGGGAATCAAGAGGACTGCATTATACCACTGATTATCCGGAAAAAGACGACAAACATTTTCTGATTGATACAGTGTTAAGGTCTTTTTAGAAAGAAGTGGACAAGCTCCCTTACCTCACCTCCTGCCAATCTCTGGCATAGCGGAAATCAATCCCGGGAGTTCTGCCGGAGAGTTTGGCAATAACGGGCATCATCCTCTTGTACTGATTTCGGACAACCATCTTTCTGACGCGATCGTAAAAAGGCTCCGCAACTCCTTCGGCAAGAATAGCCTTTTTATCCATGCGCTTTTCGAGCATCATATAAAGCAACAGATCAACGGCTTCATAGCTGAACCCGAGGTCAGCCTCATCGCTCTGCCCTTCCCAGAGGTCGGCTGAGGGTGATTTGACAATAAGAGGCTCAGGAATACCAAGGTGACGGGCAAGCCCCCTTATCTGGGTTTTATAGAGATCACCAATTGGATTAACGGCTGAAGCCATATCTCCGAACAAGGTACCATACCCGAGAAGTAACTCGGTTTTATTGCTTGTGCCTGCAACGAGCCGACCGTCTCTTGCGGAAACATCATACAGATAGATCATCCTTGTGCGGGCCATGATATTCCCCCTTCTCAATAACTGATCGCCCGGCACCGATAAAAAAAAAGAATCAACAACCGCAGTAATGGACATCTCTTCAGACCGTATTCCAAGCTTTTGAATCATTAGTTCGGCATGTTCGATACTTTCCGGACTGCTTGATGAATATGGCATCATGAGTGCAAGAACATTATCAGCGCCAAGCGCTCGAACAGCAAGTTCACAGACAACCGCTGAATCAATACCCCCCGAAAGACCAAGTACTATTGAGTTGAACCCAAACTTGCGAATCTCGTTGAACAAAAATGCCTTGAGAATATCCTCAACAATCTGGTAATCAAGATGAAGATCCTGAAGCTTCATAAATAGATTGCCCTCTAAAAGTTAAAAAGCCGCATAGCAGCGTTGATCAGCAGAAAAGCCATAATATTCACCAACACAACAAAGAGTGCGGTATTTCTCAGCACAGGACGAGAGACGGCTGGTTCAAGGTCAAACACGGTCAAGCCATTTTTGCCGATGACAAGAGTATAACTAAGTGCTATAACGGCAAAAAGCCAGCTCCATGTACCAGTAAAATAAAAAGGCTCAAACAGCCATACAGGAGTCATCGAATAACAGACAACATGAAGCGTCATTGCCTTGAAACTCTCTGACTGTTCTCGCGCAACCAGGTAACCTACTCCTCCCGTAATAAGATAGAGTACTGCAATGTCAATAAGAAAATTGGTAATGGCAAAAAACATGGCTGGCTGCGGCACACCGATCAGGGGGAGCTTGGCAAGCTGCACAAGGGCAATAACCGGCACGGCGTACTCACGAAGCACAGTAAACTCTTTACCTGGAATTCCCTCTTTAAGATCACGCCATAACGTACGGTTGCGAAACAAAAGTGTGAATATCGCAACAAAAAGTTCTTTAACGCTCATAACAGTTATCGTCTAAGCCATTTTTCAGGGTTTTGCTTGACTCGGCCTTTCCATATCTCAAAATGCACAACTGAACCACCATCACCCATCTTGCCAGACACTCCCAACAATTGCTGCGATTTTATAAGATCATCTTTGACCACATTCAACTGGCCAAGATTGGCATACACCGTAAGGTAAGATTTCGGATGGCGGACAATCACGATGTTACCAAACGTGGGAAGGAAAGCGATCTGTACTACTTTTCCTCCTGAAACAGCCCTTACCGGAGTGCTGGCCGGAACGGAAATATCAATGCCGTTATTGGTGGTAACAATTCTCAGATCCTTATCCTCCAGAGATCCAAACTTTTGAGAAACAACGCCGTTCCGTTCAGGCCAGGGCATTGAGCCTTACGCATTGTCAAAATCCGAAGAAACTTTTTCAATCTCAGGAGAATCTGTATTCGACACCACCGGAACACTCTTTTTTTCAGGAGACTTTTCCAGTGGTTTTTCAATTTTTTTATGTTCTTTATGGGCGATATCAGTTGCCTTGCCGGTAGATTTTTCTTTTTTCACGATCGCACGTTGCGCCTCAAGACGTTTTGATTCACGTCGCTGTGCCTCAAAACGCCTGGCTTCGAGAATTTTCTTCTGCCTTTCATTTTCAGCCTCCACCGCGCGCTGTTCAGCAAGAATCAACGACTCTATCCTCGATTGCAGTTGCCTGCGTTTTTGCTTTACCGCAGCAAGCTGTGCAGCATATTCCTGTTTATTCTTCTTAAGTCTGTCAAGTACCTCCTCTTTTTCTTTTTTGCTAACCGACCATGTTTTTAACTGCTGCTCCTGATCCCTGACCATTGCAGCTTTATGCTGATAGCTTTGCTCAAGCGCAAGGCGATTGTTTTCAAGTTTGACAGCAACCTGCTGCAAGTCATTAACATTCCGGCGAACCGCCCGGGTAAAAAAACCAACATATTGGGCGCGTACAAGAGCATTATTAACCGAACCTGCACCAAAAACATGCTCAACATCCCGATTTCCGCCATATTTATACACTGAAACTGCGGTCCTGCGGAAATCATCAGAAACTTTGTTGTAAATCTGGCGATTACCCTGAAGCTTATCGCGCAGTTGCTCGATATCACCATCAAGCTTGGCAAGATAGATCTGGTTTTGACTGATAATCTTTTCAAGAACAAGAATCTGTGTGCGGATATTTTCCAAAACCTTAAACGACTGCGACTCCTTGCGCGTTGTCAGATTCAGTTTTGACTGGTACTCCTTGAGTTGTTGTTTCAAACTCTGGAGGTTCTGCTCTACTGCTGCCCGCTCTTTGATAATTTTCGATATTTCTCTTGTTACTGGCGGAGCTGCAACTGCTGAAGTGAACACTCCAGAAACAATGAAGAACAATGACAGGAACAGAACTGAGATCATCCGCAACACTCTATCAAAAAAACCGGGTGAGACGATAAACTTCATAAAAAATCCTCAGGCATTAAAATTCAAATACCTTACGATTAAATTGGTTACAAAAAAACATTGAAAACAGGAAAAAAACGTCAGCTCAAGGTAAGTGATAAAATCTTTTGTTCGCAAACGGTCAGAGAAAAAAATAATTTGTTTTTCATGACCTGAAATAATAGTAACTATCGGTTTTTCATCAGCGTACAAATTACATGGACAAGCTTGTCATAAAAGGCGGACACCGGATCTCCGGCAACATAACCGCCTCGGGGTCAAAGAATACCTCACTGCCAATTATTGCCGCTACCCTTCTTACCGGGAACGGAACGTTTACCCTTCATCGCATCCCCGATCTGAAGGATATCACAACGTTTACACAACTCCTGCGCCAGCTTGGTGCCGAAACTGCTTTTTCAGGCAACACTCTGCAAATTTCGTCCCAAAACGTTACAAATGTTCAGGCCCCTTATGAACTGGTAAAAAAAATGAGGGCATCAATCTATGTGCTTGGACCAATGCTGGCAAGGTTCGGTCATGCAAGGGTATCCCTTCCTGGTGGATGTGCTTTTGGTCCAAGGCCTATTGATCTTCATTTAATGGCCATGGAAAAGCTCGGAGCAACAATCACCATTGAAACCGGGTTTATCGACGCTACCATTCCAGGAGGAAAACTGCAAGGAGGACATATCGTCTTTCCTGTGTCGTCAGTCGGAGCTACAGGAAATGCACTGATGGCTGCCGTACTTGCCGAGGGAACAACCACCATCAGCAATGCTGCTGCGGAACCGGAAATTGAAACCCTTTGTAAGTTTCTCATCGCCATGGGGGCGACGATCAAGGGAACGGGAACAACCGAGCTTGAAATAAAGGGTGCCAATTCGCTCAACGCCATTGAATTTCATAATGTTTTTGACAGAATTGAAGCCGGAACACTTCTTGCTGCGGCTGCCATAACCGGAGGAGATATTACGGTAAACGGCGTTGACCCCGAACAGATGAAAGCGGTCCTGAAAAAATTTGTCCATGCGGGCTGCACCGTACAAACAACCGAAAACAGTATTACACTGAAAAGTCAGCAAAAGCTTCTCCCTACGGATGTCACCGCAAAACCTTATCCAGCTTTTCCGACTGACATGCAGGCACAATGGATTGCTCTGATGACCCAAGCGGATGGTACAACATCTATTACAGACAAGGTCTATCATGAACGGTTTAACCATATTCCCGAGCTGAACCGTCTCGGCGCCCATATCGAAATCCACAAAAACCAGGCAATTGTTCACGGGCCACAACTTCTTTCAGGAACGAAAGTTATGTCAACCGATCTTAGAGCGTCCGCCAGTCTTGTTCTTGCGGGACTTGTTGCCCAAGGAACAACTGAGGTACTGAGGGTCTATCACCTTGACAGAGGATACGAGAAGATCGAAATAAAACTGAACAGCCTTGGGGCTGATATCAGCCGGGAAAAGTACAATGAATTTTAAGTTCACCAAGAAAAAGAAGATTATTTTTTTGCATATTATCAACGAAGCCTTATATTGAGTGCCTTTAAAGCCAAGGATTGAGGGCCCTTAGCTCAGTTGGTCAGAGCAAGCGACTCATAATCGCTGGGTCGTAGGTTCAAGTCCTACAGGGCCCACAGATTGTGAGAATGAGAATAG
>CAIYWF010000240.1 GCA_903929845.1 uncultured Chlorobiaceae bacterium
AAGGGAACGAAACTCACGATTGCCGATACCGGAAATCTCCCGCCCTTCAAACGAAATCTTTCCGGTTACAACAGGATGGCCAAGACGAATCAAGGCTCTGCCAAGAGTTGTTTTCCCGCAACCCGATTCACCAACAAGACCAAGTGTCTCTCCCCGATAAACGTCAAAAGAGACACCGTTAACCACTTGAATCGGAAGAGGTTTGCCCATAAACCCAATTTTTCTGCCGGGAAAATGAACCCGTAAGTCGCTGACCGACAGTAACCGCCCTTGATCCTTCATCTCTCGCTGAATGCTGTTTATCGTATTTTTATTATTATAATAAAACGATTGGGAATCTACCATAACAAACCCTTTGTTCCACTCCCTCTTTTGCCCTTGCACACTGAACCATCACATACAGGAAAACTTTACGTTGTCGCAACGCCTCTTGGCAATCTCGAAGATATTACCCTGAGAGCGATAAAAATCCTGAAAGAATCCGGAGCAATTGCCTGTGAAGATACTCGGCGCGCATCAATTCTGCTGAAGCATCTTGATATTTCCGGAAAAAAACTTGTCAGTTACCACAACTACAACGAGCCACGGGCGATCGGACAGATTATTGCCCTGCTCGAAGAGGGTACTGATGTCTCACTTATCACCGATGCAGGAACTCCTGTTATCAGTGACCCAGGCTATGCACTTCTGCAAGCTTTGCATCAACACAGCCTGCAGGTTATTCCAATTCCTGGAGCGTGTGCACTGACTGCGGCACTGTCGGTTTGCCCCCTTCCAGTCAACAATTTTTTTTTCGCAGGCTTTCTTCCGCATAAAAAAGGACGGAAAAGCCGTCTTGAATATCTTGTAGCGCTGCAGGCGTCTTTTGTCCTGTATGAATCACCATTCAGAATCATGAAGCTTCTCGACGAACTCAGCAGCCTCATACCTGATGCAAAGATCTTCATTGGACGGGAGATGACAAAAATATATGAGGAGTATCTTACCGGAACTCTTGACGAGATCCGCCAACAGCTTGCCGATGGTAAAACAAGAGGTGAGTTTGTCGTTATTGTTCATCCATCCGGAAAAAAAACAATCAAATCAGAAGAGAACCATGCAGATCATCACTGACCCCGGTCAGATGCAGGCCATCGCTGAAAAACTGCGACTTAACCGTCAGCTTATCGGCGTCGTCATGACCATGGGCGCATTGCACGAAGGACATCTCAGTCTTGTAAAACTTGCCCGAAAAAAAGCAGGAATCGTCATTCTCACCATTTTTGTAAACCCCCGGCAGTTTGGACCAAATGAAGATCTCCACCGTTATCCAAGACCTTTTGAGCAGGACATTGCTCTTGCTAAATCAGCAGATATCGACTACCTTTTTGCTCCTGAAGCTGGAAGCATCTACCCCGAACACTATCAGACCACTCTGGAGTGCGGAGCTCTGGCAGAACGGTTTGAAGGTGAGCAGCGGCCAGGCCATTTTAACGGTGTGGCCACGGTTGTTACGAAACTCTTTAACATTACGAAACCACATACCGCGATTTTTGGCGAAAAGGATGCACAGCAACTGGCTGTTATCCGCCAGCTTGTCGCTGATCTCAATATGGACATTACCATTGTTGCAGCACCCATAGTCAGGGAAAAAAACGGACTGGCGGTAAGTTCAAGAAATATCTACCTCTCAAGCCAAGAGCGGAGTGCGGCGGGCATTATTTATCAGGGGGTCTGCCATGCTGAAAAACGCATTGCAGCACAGGAATATAACCTTCAGGCCATTGCAGCCGAAATAACTGATATGATCCGCTCTATACCTGGCTTTCGCCCCGCTTATGTCAGCTTCGTGGATGAAACGACGTTTGAACCTGCAAAAATTGCTGAAAAGGGCAAGGTATACCGTTTGCTTCTTGCTGTCCATGCGGGGGGCGTCCGGCTTATTGATAATGCTATGTTCCGCACATGATGACAGGCTAAGAACAATGTACAGGAAGAGACTTTTTTATATTATATTACAAAACACATTTATTGCCTGAAAAACGGCTAACATTTTTATCACTATTTACAACACAATTTCCATGATTGTTAACAAAGCAATTGATCTTGGTCAGGGCAAGATAATCTCGATTGAGACCGGCAAAATGGCAAAACAGGCCGACGGCGCTGTAATTGTCCGCCTTGGCGACACTATGGTGATTGCGACGGTTGTATCAAGCAAAAAGACACCTCCACCCAACCAGGACTTTTTCCCTCTCCAGGTTGAATACCGCGAAAAATATTCGGCTGCAGGAAAGTTTCCCGGAGGATTTTTCAAACGAGAAAGCCGCCCTTCCGAAAAGGAAATTCTTTCAGCGAGGCTTATCGACCGTGCACTCCGCCCTCTCTTTCCTGATGGCTACCTTTATGAAACCCAGATCATCATAACCGTTATCTCTTCGGACCAGGTCAATGATGCTGACGTACTCGGTGGACTGGCTGCGTCTGCCGCCATTATGGTCTCCGACATTCCTTTTCGGAATCCTATGTCCGAAGTCAGGGTAGGCAGAATCAAAGGGCTCTATATCATCAATCCTGACATCAATGAGTTGCTGGAAAGTGACATTGATATCTGTATTGGCGGCACCAATGATACCATCTGCATGCTTGAAGGTGAAATGAAGGAAATTTCCGAAGCAGAAATGGTTGAAGCTATCCAGTTTGGTCATACAGCAATCCGTAAACTTTGTGCTCTTCAAAGCGACATTGCTGCTGAAGTGGCAAAACCGCAGCAACCCTTTACCCCGACAGCAATACCAGCCGAGCTCACCGAAGTTGTTCGCGGGCTCTGCGAAACACGACTGAAAGAGCTCGCCTATACCCCCCTCGCAAAGGAAGAACGGGCAGATCAAACTGCCCTCATCTACCATGAAATCATAGATTCAACCCTTAAACACTTCAAAGCCTCAATCAGCAGCGAAGATATTCAGGCCGACGCGTCGAAAGCACTCTGCCTGAACCCCCATATTATCGAAGAACAGATTCATGCGGTTGAAAAAAGAGTGATGCGCCACATGATTCTTGATGACGCAAAACGACTTGACGGCAGAGCACTCGACCAAGTGCGCCCTATCAGTATTGAACTTGGCATTATCCCGAGAGCCCACGGTTCAGCACTCTTCACCAGAGGTGAAACTCAGGCGCTTGTCACCATCACTCTCGGGACAAAAAAAGATGCGCAATCGGTTGATACTCTGACCAACAGTGCAGACAAAACATTTTTCCTCCACTACAACTTCCCGCCGTTCAGCGTTGGAGAGTGCGGAAGACTTGGCAGCATCGGACGCAGGGAGATTGGACACGGCAATCTTGCCGAACGCTCCATTAAAATGGTAGCTCCCACACAGGATGAGTTCCCTTACACTATCCGTATTGTTTCAGACATTCTTGAGTCAAATGGCTCTTCCTCAATGGCCTCGGTATGCGGTGGAACACTCGCCCTTATGGATGGTGGTGTTCCGATCAAAAAGCCGGTATCAGGTATTGCCATGGGATTGATCAAGGAAGGATCATCATACGCAGTGCTCTCTGATATTCTTGGAAACGAGGATCACCTTGGGGATATGGACTTCAAGGTATCAGGCACGAAAGAGGGTATTACCGCCTGCCAGATGGACATCAAGATTGACGGGCTTGACTATCATATTCTTGAAACGGCTCTTGAGCAGGCACGCAAAGGACGGCTTCACATTCTCGGCGAAATGGAAAAGGCAATCTCCTCAACCCGAAATGAACTTGCAAACTTTGCTCCAAAACTGACCACTATCAAGGTGCCTGTTGACTGTATCGGCATGATTATCGGCAAGGGAGGAGAGACAATCCGCAGCATTACCGAAGAGACAGGCGCTGAAATCAATATTGATGACGATGGAACCGTCACTATTGCCTGCTCGACCAGTGAGGGCACCAACGCTGCGCTGGCTACGATCAAAAGTCTTACCGCGAAACCTGAGGTCGGCACAATCTATATTGGCAAGGTGCGCGATATTCGTGATGAACTTGGAGCCTTTGTGGAATTTCTTCCCAAAACTGACGGACTGGTACATATCTCCGAGATATCAACTACAAGAGTAACGAAGGTGAGCGATCACCTGAAAATCGGAGAGAAAGTAAAGGTCAAGCTGGTGGATGTCCGCAAGGATCCCCGCACCGGAAAAACCAAGTTTGCCCTCTCAATAAAGGCAGTTGAGCAGGATACTGCAAAAGAGAGCGGCACTGAAAACAAGTAAAAGCTAACAACACTGAAAAAGCAGTACGGGTAACACTGTACTGCTTTTTTTATTTCCCTCATACATCATGAAATACGATATCTCATCAATAGAAGCAAAATGGCAAGCCAGGTGGCAGAAACAGCAGACCTTTAAAACCGGCGAAGAGGCTGGCAAGCCGAAGTACTATGTGCTCGACATGTTCCCCTATCCCAGCGGGACCGGGCTCCATGTCGGACATCTTGAAGGATACACCGCTTCTGATATTATTGCCCGCTACAAACGGAGCTGCGGCTATAATGTACTCCACCCGATGGGATGGGATGCCTTTGGACTTCCTGCAGAACAGTTTGCCATTAAAACAGGGACACACCCGAAAACCACCACGGAAGAGAATATCCGCAGCTTCAAGGGGACGCTTCAAGCCATGGGCTTCTCCTATGACTGGTCACGGGAGATCAATACCACCGATTCAGGATACTTCAAATGGACACAGTGGATTTTTCTGAAGCTTTACGAGATGGGGCTGGCCTATATGTCGGAAGTGGACGTCAACTGGTGCGAAGAGCTGAAAACCGTTCTTGCCAATGAAGAGGTCGATGAAAAGATTGCTGACGGCTATACCGTTGTCCGTCGCCCGCTGCGACAGTGGGTCTTGAAAATCACCGAGTATGCCGATCGTCTGCTTGCCGATCTGGACGAGCTGGAGTGGCCCGAAAATGTCAAACAGATGCAGCGCAACTGGATTGGCCGCTCGGAAGGTGTTGAGATTGATTTTGAGCTTCGCTGCCACAACAAAAAACTGAGAGTCTATACGACCAGACCAGACACCCTTTTCGGTGCGACCTACCTTGTTATTTCACCGGAACATCCACTTGCTGAAAAGCTTGCCACTGCGCAGCAGTTGGTAGAAGTTAAAAACTATATCAGTCAGGCAAAACTGAAAACAGAACTTGAGCGAACCGGCCTGCAGAAAGAGAAAACTGGAGTTTTTACCGGTTCTTATGCAATAAACCCCGCTACTGGCGACCCACTTCCTGTCTGGCTCTCCGACTTTGTTCTTATCAGTTATGGTACGGGAGCTATCATGTCAGTTCCGGCGCACGACAGTCGCGACTGGGAGTTTGCAAAACAGTACAACCTGCCAATCATCGAGGTGATCAAAAGCCCGCACGATGTCCGGGAGAGTGTTTTTGAAGATAAAAACAGTATCTGCGTCAACTCCTCCAACGGCGAAATTTCGCTTGACGGGCTCGCATTTGCTGACTCATTTGAGCGAATGGCTTCATGGCTTGAAACAAAGGGAGTTGGCACAAGAAAGGTGAACTACAAACTGCGCGACTGGATATTCAGCCGCCAGCGTTACTGGGGAGAACCGATTCCGATCAAGCATTATGAAGACGGGACTCTTCGAACAGAAACCAATCTTCCTCTTGTGCTTCCTGAAGTTGAGGCCTATCATCCATCGTCAACCGGTGAATCGCCTCTTGCGAACATTCCAGACTGGCTCTACGGAACGGATGAACACGGCGCGTTCAGACGAGAAACCAACACCATGCCGCAATGGGCGGGAAGCTGCTGGTACTACCTCCGCTTCATCGATCCTGAAAACAGCAAGAAATTGATCGATCCTGACAAAGAGCGCTACTGGATGAACGTCGATCTCTATATTGGCGGCGCCGAACATGCCGTCCTTCACCTGCTTTATGCCCGATTCTGGCACAAGGTACTCTTTGACCTCGGTGTTGTCACCACAAAAGAGCCATTCAGAAAGCTTTTCAATCAGGGAATGATTCTTGGCGAGGACAACGAGAAGATGTCAAAATCACGCGGCAATGTAATCCCGGCGGACCACGTCCTGAAAAGGTACGGCGCAGATGCGGTAAGACTTTATGAGATGTTTCTCGGCCCGCTTGAACAGGTAAAACCATGGAATACGAACGGCATTGAAGGCATAAGCCGTTTTCTGTCGAAAGTATGGCGACTAATTTACCCAACATACGAAGGTGCACCAACAACACTCTCTTCGGAACCAATGCCCGAAGAGTTGCTGAGGCGCATGCACAAAGCCATCAAAAAAGTGGCTGAAGACACCGACAATCTCAAATTCAATACCGCCATTTCCGAAATGATGGTCTTTGTCAATGAACTCAACAAAGCCGGATGCAACAATCGTACTGCCATTGAAACACTGCTGCTCCTGCTTGGACCCTACGCTCCGCACCTCACTGAAGAGCTATGGGAGTCCGTCGGTCACAGCGCATCAATCAGCTCACAGCCCTATCCCGCCTACAATCCTGAACTGGTCGAAGAGAGCGTTTTAACTATTGCTGTGCAGATCAACGGAAAACTGAGAGGCACCTTTTCTGCCCCGGCTAAAAGCCCGAAAGCGCAGCTCCTTGCAGAGGCAAAAAACGTTGAATCAGTACTTAAATTTCTCGAAGGGAAAACAATCATGCGGGAACTTGTTGTGGTGGATAAACTGGTCAGTTTTGCTGTACAATAACTATAAAGAGTCTGGATTACAGCATCACAATTGTTGTCAACAAGATTTTTTTTATGTAACATTCATGTAGTAATCAATAAAAATTCTATCCAGTTTTTTTTCTCAGCTTTATCAACTTATTTTTCTCCTCCCCGAATACCCCTGACGGGATAATTTTTTTCTTTTCAACACATAAAACCTGGTATCAATGGCTACAGACCAAACAACCTCCAACGCGCAGCAGACCCCGACCTCCTCTTCTGCCGAAGTATCGATCAGTTCTGTAATGTCTGAAAAGCGAAAATTTCCACCTCCTGCCGATTTTGCACTCAATGCCCATGTTTCCTCCATGGCAGACTATGAGAAACTCTATGCTGCCGCTGAAGCAGATCCAGAGGCTTATTGGGGAGGAATTGCTGAAAAGTTCCACTGGTTCAAGAAATGGGATTGCGTTCTGGAGTGGAATTCTCCCTACGCAAAATGGTTTAAAGGTGGGAAAACCAATATCTGCTACAACGCTCTTGATGTCCATGTCAATAGTTGGAGAAAAAACAAAGCCGCCATTATCTGGGAAGGCGAAGAGGGAGATGAGCGGGTTCTGACCTACGGTGAACTGCACCGCCAAGTCTGCAAGTTTGCGAACGTGCTGAAAATCGCCGGCATCAAGCCTGGCGACAGGGTTGCGATCTATATGGGCATGGTTCCTGAGCTGATTATAGCCGTTCTCGCCTGTGCACGTGTTGGAGCAGTTCATAATGTTATTTTTGCTGGCTTCTCTGCCCACGCCATCACCGAGAGAGTCAATGATTCACGTGCAAAGATGGTTATCTGCGCAGATGGCACAAGAAGACGTGGCGGCTCCATCAACCTGAAAAATATTGTTGATGAGGCGATCGTCAATACACCCTCAATTCGCAGTGTCATCGTCCTGAAAGTCACCAACGAAGAGGTACACATGCATAACGGGATGGACCATTGGTGGCATGATCTTATGGGCCTTGCCGCTGATGAATGCGAGCCAGCAGAACTTGACGCAGAACATCCGCTCTTTGTACTCTACACAAGCGGATCAACCGGCAAGCCAAAAGGTATCCTGCACACCACTGCTGGCTATATGATTCATGCTGCAAGTTCATTCAAATACGTTTTTGATATCAAGGATGAGGATATCTATTTCTGTACGGCCGATGTCGGATGGATTACCGGACACACCTACATGGCTTACGGTCCTCTGCTCTGCGGTGCCACCATGCTGATGTACGAAGGCGCTCCGAACTATCCGCAGTGGGATCGCTTCTGGGATATCATCAATCGCCACAAGGTCACTATCCTCTATACTGCGCCAACTGCTATCCGTGCCTTTATCCGCGCAGGAAACGAGTGGGTCACCAAACACAACCTCAACTCGCTCCGCCTGCTTGGAACCGTTGGTGAACCAATCAATCCTGAAGCATGGATGTGGTATCACAAAGTTGTGGGACAGGAGAAATGCCCGATTGTCGACACTTGGTGGCAAACCGAAACCGGCGGCATCATGGTCTCTCCTCTCCCTGGCGCGACACCGACCAAACCCGGCACGGCAACCCGTCCGCTCCCCGGTATTGCGGTCGATGTAGTTCACAAGGATGGCACACCATGCGCAGCCAACGAAGGCGGATACCTCGTCATCAAAAAGCCATGGCCGTCAATGCTCCGTACCATTTACGGTGACAACGCACGGTATGAAAAAACCTACTGGTCAGACTTCAACGACATGTACTTTACCGGCGATGGCGCCCGCAAGGATGAGGATGGATACATCTGGATC
>CAIYWF010000241.1 GCA_903929845.1 uncultured Chlorobiaceae bacterium
ACCAACATCACCATGATGGCAAGGAGCATGTTCATCAGCATCTGCCATTGGAGCAGCATGACTGAAGAACTGGTTGTGGAGCTTATGAAAATCCCTGTGGTGGGGCGGTTTCAAAGATTGAACAGCGATCCCAACAGCCATGAAATAGCGCTGATGACCACCGACCCCGCTACGGCCCACCAGAAGCCGTCAATGGTGAATCCACTGACGAGTACCGCAGCGAATTGCAGGAGAAGGGCGTTGATGACGAGGAGAAAAAGCCCCAGGGTGAGAATGATAAAGGGGATGGAGAAAAACAGCATGACCGGGCGTACAATGGTGTTGATCAGGCCAAGCACAAGCGCCACTGCAATCGCTACTCCGAAGCTTTTTATATGAATGCCGTCAAGGATATGTGCGGTGGCATAAACCGCGAGCGCGTTAATAAGCCATTGAATCAGGATGTGCGTCATCGTCTTTTCTCTGTTAGCTTTGCATTGAATCTCACCCTTGAAAGGTAAGAAAGTTGCGTGAATGCACAAGTTAACACTCTCATCAGATATTCAGTTCCTCAAGGGCGTCACGCAGTGTTGAACATCCAGCAATGGTTATCGGCAGATTTTTCAGCGATGGCTTCAGCTCCCGGGTATTGGCTTCGGGCAGAACGATGCGTTTGAAGCCGAGGTGCGCCGCCTCCCTGATGCGCCGTTCGCTGTCGCTGATGGCCCTGAGTTCACCGGCAAGGCCAATTTCTCCGCCGCAGACGGTTGCCGGATCGACCGGGCGGTTCATGAGTCCTGAGGCAATGGCGGCTGCTATGGCAAGGTCTGCAGCAGGCTCTGCCAGTTTGAGCCCTCCGGCTATTTTTACAAAGACATCCTGCCCCCAGGTTTCAATGTGCAGCCTGTTTTCAAGCACCGCAAGAATAATCGACATCCTCTTCAGGTCGAAGCCGGTGCTGATGCGCTGAGGCATGGAATAGTTGGTTTTGGAGACCAGCGCCTGAACCTCCACCAGAAGGGCCCTTGTCCCCTCAATGGCCGCAAGAATCGAGTTGCCGGGCACATCGGTTCTTCGTCCGGAGATAAAGAATTCCGAGGGGTTGCTTACCTCTTCGAGGCCGGTTTCATCCATCCGGAAAACACCGATTTCATTGGTTGAGCCAAAACGATTTTTAACTGAGCGGATTATCCGGTAGCGCTGGTAGCCCTCTCCCTCAAACTGCAGGACGGTATCGACCATGTGCTCAAGAGCCTTCGGGCCTGCCAGCGCTCCTTCCTTGGTGATATGGCCGATAATCATCAAAATAAAGTTCTGTTGCTTGGCCGCCCGGATAAGTGAGGCGGCGCACTCCCGTATCTGGGTGATGGTGCCCGCAGAGCTCTGGTACTCCTCTGAGTGGACGGTCTGGATAGAATCTATGATGACCAGCGCAGGTTTTTCCCGTTCCATGAGCGCCAGAATGCGTTCAAGGTTCACTTCCGGTACGAGCCAGAGGTTTTCTGCCTTGATGGAGAGTCGCTGGGCTCGTTCGCGTATCTGGTTTGGTGACTCTTCGCCAGAGATATAGAGTACTTTTGCTGGAGCGAGACGGGGCGCAAGCTGCAGCATGAGGGTTGATTTGCCGATACCGGGCTCTCCGCCAACCAGCACGGCTGATGCCTGCATGAGCCCGCCTCCTAGTACCCGGTCGAGCTCGCCCATGCCGGTCATGATCCGTTTGAACTCTGAGGGAACGGCGTCATGCAGGTTCTGCACAACGACAATGGCTCCTGCCGAAGCCGATCGCTGTTTTTTTGGTTCGGGGTCGATGTGAGTCTCCACAAGGGTTCCCCAGCTCTGGCATTCAAAACATTTTCCCTGATATTTCAGGGAGACCGCACCGCAGTTTGAGCAGATATATTTTGTGACACTTTTGGCCATGATGCCTTACAGCCCGTTCGTACGCTGGAACGACTGAAGCGTATTTTTCAGGAGCATGGCAATGGTCATGGGACCGACACCACCGGGAACAGGAGTCATGGCCGAGGCAACCGCTGAAACGCCTTCATAATCAACATCGCCGACCAGACGATAGCCGCTCTTTGTTGATGCATCCTCAATGCGGTTGATGCCGACATCAATGACCACCGCATCCGGCTTTACCATATCAGCAGTGATAAAGCCCGCTTTTCCGATAGCGGCAATGAGAATATCAGCCTGCAGGGTGTAGAATGGAATGTTTTTGGTTGCGGAGTGACAAATGGTGACGGTACAGTTTGTTGCCTCAAGTTTCTGGAGCATCAGGTTGGCCATAGGTTTGCCGACAATGTTGCTTCGTCCGACCACCACGCAGTGCTTGCCTTTTGTCTCAATGTTGTATCGGCCAAGCAGCTCAAGAATGCCATAAGGGGTGCAACTGACAAAACATTTGTCGAGATGCCCCATCACCAGTCGTCCCAGATTTTCAGGATGAAATCCGTCAACATCTTTCGATGGATCGATAGCGATAGTAACGGCAAATTCATCAATCTGCTTCGGCAGTGGCTGCTGCACCAGAATACCGTGGACCGCCGGATCATTGTTCAACTCCCGGATGGTCTTGAGCAGATGCTCCTGGGTGGTGTCGACAGGCATTTCAATAACGGTTGAAATCATGCCGATCTCTTTGCATGTTTTGGCTTTATTGCGTACATAAACCTGCGATGCGGGATCCTCGCCGACAATGATAACCGTCAGTCCGGGTACTTTGCCGGTTTGTGCTCTGTAGTTGTCAACGCTCTCCTTGAGTTCGTTTTTCAGGTCAAGCGAGACCTTTTTTCCGTCGATGATAAGCATGGTTGATGAGGCTTTGTAAGTGTAATGTTTCTGGGTTGGAAATGAATATCAGAACCACAATATATACGATCAAAAATTCATCGAAGCAGCAAATATCAAACGAGAAAAATTACCAGATGTTGGTGGTGGAATGATATGAAATTACATTTTTATTTCTTTTTCCTCAAAAATATAACAACACATGATTCAAGCAATAAAGGCTATTATAGGTTATGCCATAATTGTATGTGGGCTTTCGGGTATTTGTGGCTCTGTATTAGCAGCTATAGTTTTACCGCAATTTGACAATAAAGCAACATTGGGTTTGATTATAGGTTGTTTCGTTCCGTTTTTTCTTTTTTATGTTCTGAATGATTTGGATGGCGACCGTGTTTTTCCGGGGTTGTTTGAAGATTTAAAAAAAAGTTTAAAAAAGTGACTGGAAATTTCATTTTCATATAGTCAGAAAATACAGCTTTTTTAAGTCAAAAATATCAAAAAGTGGTTTCTATAGGTAGTGTTTTGGTTGAGAAAGATCTTTTGAAGGCCTTTTTTTCCTGCGATCTCTATGAGTGCCGTGGAGCGTGCTGTGTTGAGGGGGAGCTTGGCGCCCCTTTATCGCCTGATGAGGCATTGCAGCTCAAGGAGTTGCCGGAGGAGCTGCTCAGGATGCTTCCTGAAAAAGGGTTGCGTTATCTCAGGCGTCACGGCTCTGTTGAGGTTTATCAAGGGGTTCAGTACACGAGAACAGTTGAGAACAAGGAGTGTGTTTTTACCTGTGTTCGTGATGGAATAACCTTCTGCGCCATTGAAATTGCCCATCGCGAGGGCATTCTGGGGTTCGACAAGCCGATATCCTGCCGATTGTTTCCGATAAGGGTAAGAAAAAAGTTTGGTTTGGATTATCTTGTGTATGAACAGCACTTGATGTGCCGTGCTGCCAGAAAGGCGGGCGGGGAGTGCAAGGTACAACTTATTGATTATGTCACTTCTGCGCTTGAGTCATTGTATGGTCGTGACTGGGTACTGGATCTGAAAGCGTATGTCGATGCATCTTCCACTCTATAATGGCTGATATCAGGCTTCAACAGAAGCAAACATTACAATTTTCTGCCCAGCAGATACTCAGCAGTCAGCTTCTTCAGCTCCCGATGCAGAATCTTGAAGAGCGGATTTATGAAGAAGTGCAGGAAAATCCCCTTCTGGAACTTGTTGAAGAGCGAAGAGAGGGTGAAGGGGATGGTGAGGGCCAGAGTGATCGGTCAGTTGGTGACGATATTTTTGACTCGGTTGAACGGTTCAGTAAAAGCTCTCTCAAAGAGCGCTCAGAGGTTCCCCCTTCAGGAGAAACATCTGAGGGACGGCTTAACTTAACTCATGAAAATCCTTCAAAAGAGCGTTTTTTTCAGGCGATACAGCATGACACTTTTCATGAGACGCTGCTGAAACAACTCGCATTGCATGAAGATGTCAAAGAGCGTGAAGTGAGGATTGCCATTGAAATTCTTGGTAATCTTGATGGTGACGGTTACTTGACCGAAAAGGACGAAGTCATTATTGACAGTCTGCTCTTTCAGGGACTTGATGTGAGCGTGAGTGAGCTGGAAGCTGTTCTGCGCAAAATCAATGTTCTGGATCCCCCGGGGGTGGCTGTGCGTAATTTGCGTGAACGGCTTCTGGTGCAGTTGCAGGTTTCGGCAAACCGTTATGACGCGAGAACCTTTGAACTTGCGACAAGAATTCTTCATGACTATTTTAACGATTTTCTTCACCGGCGTTTTGAATTGCTGATTAAAAAGCTGGGAGTGGCGAGGGAGATGGTCGAAGCGGCAGTTTCGGCCATTATTGCCCTTGACCCTCATCCCGGTATTTTTCATGATGAAGGTGGCCACTATATTACCCCCGATTTTGTGGTCACCTACGACAATGGCGAGCTGACCGCAGCACTCAATGACCGAAGCGCTCTTTCAGTCAAGGTCACTGACCGATATCAGGAGCTTCTCAAAAACAGGAAAGCCCCTAAAGAGGAAAAACAGTTTATACGGAAGAACTTGCAGCGGGCCCAGGAATTTACAACAGCAATAGCAATCCGACGCCAGACACTGCTTAAAGTGATTGAGGCATTGATGAAGCATCAGTATGCTTTTTTTATGTCCGGACCGGAGCATGTTGTGCCCCTGGGCATGAAAACTATTGCTGCTGAGACCGCTCTTGATATTTCAACTATCAGCCGGGCGGTCAATGGAAAATATGTTCAGACTCGTTTCGGGGTTTTCGAGTTGAAGTATTTTTTCAGCGCAGGACTCTCGACTGAGGAGGGCGATGATCTGTCGAGCAAGATTATCCGGCAGTATATTGCCGAAATAGTAAGTGATGAGGATCCGAAGAATCCGTTGAGTGACGATACGATGACGGAGATGCTGGTGAAAAGAGGAGTGCACATTGCGCGCAGAACGGTTGCAAAATACCGTGAACAAATGCAAATTCCAGTGGCAAGATTAAGAAAAAAAATATTTTAATTGATGAAGAATACAGAGAGGTCACAAATCCGTTCAACAACGGTTATTGGTGTTATACGCGATGG
>CAIYWF010000242.1 GCA_903929845.1 uncultured Chlorobiaceae bacterium
CACTTGGAGGAAAGGCACAGTTTGGAGGCCAGAGATTTGGTGAAATGGAAGTCTGGGCTCTTGAGGCTTATGGCGCATCCAATATTCTCCGGGAAATGCTGACGGTTAAATCAGATGATGTGATTGGGCGGAACAAAACTTATGAAGCTATTGTTAAAGGTCAGAACCTGCCCGAGCCGGGTATACCCGAATCATTCAATGTCCTTATAAGGGAGTTGCAGGGTCTGGGTCTTGAAATTCGTATTGACGACAAGGTTCCTTAGTAATGCGGTTAAGTAGCGTGTACATCATTAACGGACGTTAACAAGAGTCGTTTAACAAGGATATAGAATATGATTTTTTCACAGGGAGCATCGCCGCTTAAAGGTGAATTTTCAAGAATAAAGTTCAGCATAGCGTCTCCTGAAAGCATTCTCGCCCATTCAAGGGGAGAGGTGCTGAAGCCGGAGACGATCAACTACCGCACCTTCAAGCCGGAACGTGACGGTTTGATGTGCGAAAAGATATTTGGTCCAACAAAGGACTGGGAGTGCTATTGCGGCAAGTACAAGCGAGTTCGCTATAAAGGAATTATCTGCGACCGCTGCGGCGTTGAGGTGACAACCAAAAGTGTTCGCAGGGAGCGTATGGGTCATATTTCTTTGGCTGTTCCGGTTGTGCATACCTGGTTTTTCCGTTCGGTTCCCAGCAAGATTGGTGCACTGCTTGATCTTTCGACCAAAGAGCTTGAAAGGATCATCTATTATGAAGTATATGTTGTAATCAATCCCGGTGAACCGGGTGAAAAACAGGGCATCAAGAAACTTGATCGTTTGACCGAGGAACAGTATTTCCAGATTATCACTGAGTATGAGGATAATCAGGACCTTGAGGATTCAGATCCGGACAAGTTTGTTGCCAAAATGGGTGGAGAAGCCATCCATATGCTGCTCAAGAATATTAATCTGGATGAATCAGCGATACATCTACGCAAGGTACTGAAGGAGAGCAATTCAGAACAGAAAAGAGCTGATGCACTGAAACGGCTCAAAGTTGTCGAGGCTTTCAGAAAAAGTTATGAGCCGCACAAGAAGACCCGCAAAAAACCACAGGGACTTTTTCCTGAAGATGAGCTTCCTGAGCCCTACGTTTACGAGGGAAATAAACCAGAGTATATGGTCATGGAAGTAGTCCCGGTTATTCCTCCGGAACTTCGTCCCCTTGTTCCTCTTGAAGGGGGCAGGTTTGCCACTTCGGATCTTAATGATCTCTACCGCAGGGTAATTATTAGAAACAACCGCCTGAAAAAACTTATCGATATTCGGGCGCCTGAGGTTATTCTCCGAAATGAAAAGAGAATGCTTCAAGAAGCAGTTGATGCCTTGTTTGATAATTCCCGCAAAGCGAATGCGGTTAAGACAGGCGAGTCAAACAGGCCACTGAAGTCGCTTTCGGATGCATTGAAAGGCAAACAGGGCCGCTTCCGTCAGAACCTGTTAGGAAAGAGAGTTGATTATTCAGGTCGTTCGGTAATCGTTGTTGGTCCTGAATTGAAACTGCATGAGTGCGGCTTGCCGAAAAGCATGGCCATAGAGCTTTTTCAACCATTTGTGATTCGCCGTCTCGTCGATCGAGGTATTGCAAAATCGGTCAAATCAGCTAAAAAACTTATTGACAGGAAGGATCCTGTGGTCTGGGATGTGCTTGAAAAAGTTATTGATGGCAGACCTGTTCTTCTTAACAGAGCGCCAACCCTTCACCGTCTTGGTATCCAGGCATTCCAGCCACTTCTGGTAGAAGGCAAGGCTATTCAGATACACCCTCTTGTCTGTACTGCATTCAATGCTGACTTTGATGGTGATCAGATGGCGGTTCACATTCCACTGTCGCAGGAAGCCCAGCTCGAAGCGTCGTTACTTATGCTGTCTTCACATAATCTTATTCTGCCTCAGTCAGGTAAACCGGTTACGGTTCCGTCACAGGACATGGTACTTGGTATGTATTATCTGACCAAGTCGCGCTCTGGAGATCTCGGAGAAGGACAGATTTTCTACAGCAGTGAAGATGTCCTTATAGCCTACAATGAACAGCGTGTTGGTCTGCATGCACAGATTTTTGTGCAGTATAGCGGCGAAATTGATCAAAAATTTGATTCGCTGCGAGTTCTTGATACTGTTGTCGATCCAAAATCGGAAAAGTCCCTATGGCTCAAATCACAGATTGAAAAGAAGACTATTCTGCTTACCACTGTTGGCAGGGTTATCTTCAACCAGCATGTGCCTGAAGAAATTGGCTTTATTAACAGGGTTATTGATAAAAAGGTAGCCAAAGAGCTGATCGGACGACTGAGTAGCGAGGTTGGGAATGTTGAAACAGCAAAATTCCTTGACAATATCAAGGAGGTTGGATTCCATTATGCCATGAAAGGCGGACTATCAGTTGGACTTTCTGATGCCATTGTGCCTGAAACCAAGGTAAAGCATATCAAGAACGCCCAGCGGGACAGCACCAAGGTCGTTAAGGAATACAACCGTGGTACGCTGACCGATAATGAACGGTACAACCAGATTGTCGATGTCTGGCAGAAAACATCAAATATTGTAGCCGAAGAGTCATATCAGAAGCTTAAAAAAGATCGGGACGGTTTCAATCCCCTCTATATGATGCTTGATTCCGGAGCCCGTGGTTCCAGGGAGCAGGTGCGTCAGTTGACCGGCATGAGAGGACTTATTGCCCGTCCGCAGAAGTCCATGTCGGGACAGCCGGGAGAAATTATTGAAAACCCGATTATCTCGAACCTTAAGGAGGGGCTTACTGTTCTTGAGTATTTTATTTCAACGCATGGAGCCCGTAAGGGCCTTTCTGACACCTCGCTGAAAACGGCCGATGCCGGTTACCTCACCAGGAGGCTTCACGATGTTGCACAAGATGTCATTGTCACTATTGATGACTGCGGAACGACTCGAGGTCTCTATGTTCATCGTAACATTGAGGAGGAGACCAGCGGCCAGATAAAGTTCCGTGAAAAAATCAAGGGACGTGTAGCTGCAAGAGATATTTACGATACACTCAACAACAAGGTAGTTGTAAATTCCGGAGAAATTATTACTGAAGAACTTGCCGAACTTATTCAGGAGACGATCGGAGTAGAAGAGGCCGAAATCCGCTCAGTGCTCACCTGTGAGTCTAAAATCGGTATTTGTTCGAAGTGCTATGGCACAAACCTCTCGGTGCATGAACTCGTTGAAATCGGCGAGGCGGTTGGTGTTATTGCCGCCCAGTCTATCGGGGAACCTGGAACTCAGCTTACGCTGCGTACCTTCCACCAGGGTGGTACCGCTCAGGGAGGTATTTCCGAAACCGAGACCAAGGCATTCTATGATGGCCAGGTTCAGTTTGAAGATATCAAGACTGTAGAACATACCGCCATCAATGAGGATGGCGTGGCGGATCTCAGGATCATCGTTATTCAGAAAAACGGTAAAATCAATATTGCCGATCCAGAGTCGGGGAAGATTCTGAAGCGCTATATCGTTCCGCATGGTGCGCATCTTCACTGCAAGAACGGCTCCCTTGTCAAGAAAGATCAGGTGATGTTCAGCAGTGAACCTAACAGTACACAGATTATTGCCGAGATACCAGGTTTTATTAAATTTGCCGATATCGAAAAAGGGGTGACTTACAAGGAAGAGGTTGATCCCCAGACCGGTTTTTCACAGCATACCATCATTAACTGGCGTACCAAACTGAGAGCGACCGAGACAAGGGAGCCGAGGTTGATGATTATTGATGCAAGTGGTGAGGTGAGAAAAACCTATCCAGTGCCGATCAAGTCAAATCTTTATGTTGAAGACGGACAGAAGGTTAATCCTGGTGATATCATGGCCAAGGTGCCAAGAAACCTAGACCGTGTTGGTGGTGACATTACTGCAGGCTTGCCAAAAGTCACTGAGCTTTTTGAAGCTCGTATTCCGACTGATCCTGCAATTGTAACTGAAATTGACGGTTATGTCAGTTTTGGCTCACAGCGCCGAAGCAGCAAGGAGATCAAGGTAAAAAATGACTTTGGTGAAGAGAAGATTTATTATGTCCAGGTTGGAAAGCATGTACTGGCAAACGAGGGCGACGAAGTCAAGGCAGGTGATCCACTGACCGATGGTGCCGTATCCCCCCAGGACATTCTGCGTATTCAGGGACCAAATGCTGTGCAGCAGTATCTGGTGAACGAGATTCAGAAAGTTTACCAGATTAATGCAGGCGTCGAGATCAATGACAAGCATCTTGAGGTTATTGTGCGTCAGATGCTTCAGAAAGTTCGTGTTGAAGAGCCGGGCGACACCGATCTGCTTCCTGGTGACCTTATTGACCGGAGTGCCTTTGTTGAGTCGAATAAAGGGATTGCCGAAAAGGTACGCATTACCGAAAAAGGTGATGCTCCGGCAAGGATTCAGGAGAGTCAGCTTCACAAAATCCGTGACATAACCAAACTGAATCGTGAGCTGCGCAAGAACATAAAAAATATGATTGCTTTTGAGCCAGCCCTTCAGGCAACCTCTCATCCGGTACTGCTTGGTATTACAAGCGCGGCCCTTCAGACTGAAAGTGTGATTTCTGCGGCATCATTCCAGGAAACCACGAAGGTGTTGACTGATGCTGCCGTTGCAGGAAAGGTTGACTATCTTGCAGGTCTTAAAGAAAACGTGATTGTCGGGAAGCTGATTCCTGCGGGGACAGGTCTTAAGAGATACAAGGCTATAAAACTTACCGGTGATGGTCAGGAAGCGGCTTCTGCCAGAGAAGGGAGTGACGAAGTGATAGTAGAAACCCGAGAGGGTTTTGCCAACGAGCGTTAGTAATCTCTTGGCAAGATCAAGAAAGGACTAAAAAAAAGGGAGATTCACATCTCCCTTTTTTTATTACTTCTTTTCAAATCTGAACGTTTCCAGAAAACCGGTATCGAACTCTCCGCTCTGAAAAACCGGAGAATGCATCACCTGTTTGTGGAAAGGAATTGTTGTCTTTACGCCAACAACAATGAATTCATCCAAGGCGCGTGACATTCTTGCAATAGCTTCATCCCGGGTTTGTGCCGTAACGATGAGCTTTGCAATCATCGAGTCGTAGTTAGATGGCACCACGTAGCTTGCATAAGCATGTGAGTCAACTCTTACACCATGACCTCCAGGTGTGTGAAATACCTGAAGCTTTCCTGGTGAAGGACGGAACATGTGTTCAGGATCCTCTGCATTAATGCGGCATTCAATAGAGTGCCCTTTTGGGCTGAAGGTTCGATCTCCAATCGACTCTCCACTTGCAATAAGAATCTGTTCCTTGACAAGATCTACATCATAACGCTCTTCCGTGACAGGATGCTCAACCTGGATACGGGTATTCATCTCCATGAAGTAAAAGTCCTTGTGCCTGTCGAGAAGAAACTCAATAGTACCCGCACCTTCATAGTTGATCGCACTGGCAGCGGCGACAGCGGCATCACCCATTTTTTTTCTCAATGCCTCATCAACAACCGGTGACGGGGTCTCTTCAATAAGTTTCTGGTGACGTCTCTGGACGGTGCAGTCGCGTTCACCAAGATGGAGGGTGTTGCCGTGCTGGTCTGAGAGGATCTGGATTTCAACATGGCGTGGATTTTCAAGATACTTCTCAATATAGCAGCCGCTGTTGCCGAAAGCTTGCTCAGCTTCACTGCGTGCAGTGTTCAGCGCTTTTTCAAGCTGGCTCTCTTCAGTGACCACCCGCATGCCCTTTCCTCCACCACCAGCGGTAGGCTTGATGATAACCGGATACCCGGTTTTTTTCGCAGTTTCAATTGCCTGCTTGAGATCAGTGACCAACCCCGGGCTTCCAGGAACAACAGGTACCCCTGCTGCAATCATGGTTGCCTTTGCGGTATTTTTGTCGCCCATCTGGTTAATCATTCTTGCTGTAGGGCCGATAAACTTGATGTTGGCTGATTCGCACACTTCAGCGAAATCAGCATTTTCAGCAAGAAATCCGTATCCAGGATGGATAGCATCGGCATTGGTCACCTGTGCGGCAGCAATGATACGTGGAATATTCAGGTAACTTTCTCTTGACAAAGCTGGTCCTATGCAGACAGCTTCATCGGCGTATTTGACATGGATAGACTCAGCGTCAACTGTAGAATAAACAGCGACAGTACTGATCCCCATTTCACGGCAGGTCTGCATAATACGCAAAGCAATTTCGCCGCGATTTGCCACAAGTATTTTCTTGAACAAGGCTTTTTGTGATGAATGATTATGGTTTAATCCGGAACAGTGGCTGATCATACTCCACAGCCTGTCCGTTGTCAACAAGAATTTCAACAATAGTGCCCGAAACCTCTGCTTCAATTTCGTTCATCAGTTTCATGGCTTCGATAATACAG
>CAIYWF010000243.1 GCA_903929845.1 uncultured Chlorobiaceae bacterium
ATGGCCGGTAATCTGCTGCAGCTTGAAGTGACTGCAGACGATGTCGCAGAAGCCTTTGTGCACCTTGCGCTTGAAACCAGGACGACCGGATCAATTCCCACAGTGGATGGCGGCAACAGTGCCGCTGCGCTCCGCTGAACGAAAAAGAGACTATAAATTAACAATCATAACCGAAAAGAGGAGATCGACCCCCATGGCAGAATACGATAAAGACAAACAGGCCAAAGAGTATTACCTTGATACTCCGGTCAACAACTACGGATTCTTTCTCAAGGGAGCACACTCTCTTGACTGGGGAATGAAAAATCGTCTTTCAAGAATTTTCCGGCCTGATACTGGCAAAACGGTCATGCTTGCCATCGATCATGGTTACTTTCAGGGCCCGACCACCGGCCTTGAGCGTCCAGACGTCAATATTGTGCCGCTGATGCCTTATGCCGATGCCATCATGCTGACTCGTGGTATTTTGCGTACCACTGTTCCACCAAGTCTTACCAAGGCTGTCGTCATGCGCTGCAGCGGAGGTCCGAGTATTCTCAAGGAGCTTTCCGATGAAGAGCTGGCAGTCGATATTGAAGATGCCATTCGCATGAATGTTGCGGCAATAACTCTCCAGATATTCATTGGCGGTGAGTACGAGACCCGCTCAATACACAATATGACACGTCTGGTCGATATGGGCCTGCGTTATGGAATTCCTACCATGGCAGTGACTGCCGTTGGCAAGGATATGGTACGCGATGCCAAGTATTTCCGGCTTGCCTGCCGCATGGCTGCCGAACTCGGTGCGCATATTGTCAAGACCTATTATGTGCCTGAGGAGTTTGATACGATCACAGCTTCATGCCCTGTGCCGATTGTTATGGCTGGCGGCAAGAAACTTCCCGAACTCGAAGCGCTTACCATGTCCCGCAACGCTATCGATGAAGGCGCATCAGGTGTTGATATGGGCCGCAATATTTTTCAGAGTGATTCACCTCTTGCCATGATGAAAGCGGTCAACAAGGTAGTGCATGAGAAGATGAGCCCGGAGGATGCTTTTGAGTATTTCAATACCATCAAAGCTGAAGGATAACGTATTCCTATCAGAGTTCGATTTTGTTAATGGATACCCTTGAGCCATTTGCGGCGGGCGGTGGGCCGTGGACAGGGGAGTATGATGTTTTTCAATGAACAGAGACGATATTAAAGGTTTCTTTGCCTCAAGAGAGCAGCTTGATATGGCTGACTACCTGACGCTCGATTACTACCTTGAATGTGTGGGAGATATAGAGATAGCCCTTGCGCATTTCTGCAGTGAACAATCTACGGCACAGTGGAAGCGTGTTGGTCATGATGAAGACTTCCGTCCAAAGTATGGGGCGAAGGTTATCAGCTTGACGGTTGAGGGCGAGCTTTCAGAGCTTAGCTATCCGATTAACCATGCCACTACTGGGCCGATTCACGCCTGTCGTGTCACTATTGCACATCCTCATCGTAATTTCGGGACAAAAATCCCGAATCTGCTCTCTGCGGTCTGTGGCGAAGGAGCTTTTTTCACTCCTGGAGTTCCCGTGGTCAAACTGCTTGATATCGGTTTCCCGGAGTCTTACCTACTTGCCTTTGATGGTCCAAAATTTGGAATTGATGGTATCCGCGAGATTCTTCATGCCTATAACCGCCCGATATTTTTCGGTGTAGTCAAACCCAATATCGGCCTAAGCCCCGTTGATTTTGCTGAAATTGCGCGTCAGAGCTGGCTTGGGGGGCTTGATATAGCCAAAGATGATGAAATGCTTGCCGATGTTGACTGGTCAACCCTGATTGATCGTTCCCATGCTCTTGGAGAGGCAAGACGAAGTGCGGAACGGGAGACCGGTGAGTCGAAAATTTACCTCGCCAATGTGACCGATGAGGTTGATCGGCTGATTGAGCAGCACGATATTGCAGTCCGCAACGGAGCCAATGCCCTGCTCATCAATGCCCTTCCGGTTGGACTCAGTGCCGTCAGAATGCTTGCCAGGCATACGAAAGTGCCGCTTATTGGCCATTTTCCGTTTATTGCAGCTTTCAGCCGTATGGAAAAATATGGCGTTCACTCAAGGGTCATGACCAAACTGCAACGCCTTGCCGGGCTTGATTCCATCATCATGCCCGGATTCGGCAGCAGGATGATGACGCCGGAAGAAGAGGTAAAAGAGAATATACAGGAGTGCCTGCAGGAGTTCGGTCATCTCCGGCGCTCACTTCCTGTTCCGGGTGGCAGCGATTCAGCACTAACGCTTGAAAACGTTTACCGAAAGGTTGGCAGTGTTGATTTTGGCTTTGTGCCCGGTCGCGGCGTTTTTGGTCATCCCATGGGTCCAAAAGCTGGTGCGACGAGCATCCGTCAGGCATG
This sequence comes from uncultured Chlorobiaceae bacterium, assembly GCA_903929845.1. Lineage (GTDB taxonomy): Bacteria > Bacteroidota > Chlorobiia > Chlorobiales > Chlorobiaceae > Chlorobium. The sequence continues at coordinate 2,378 of CAIYWF010000243.1, forward strand.
GGAGGCCATAGAGCAGGGTATTGCACTTGAAACTTATGCAGTCGGTCGGCCGGAACTTCAGGCTATGGTTGACGGGGCCAAAGGAAAATAGCAGCTTTTCATGGGTATGCTCGACCACAAGGTTGCCGTCATTACCGGATCTACCAGGGGGATAGGTAAAGCTATAGCACATGAGTTTGTGCGTGAAGGCGCAAAGGTGGTCATCACCTCCTCCTCTCATGCCAATGTTCAGGCTGCTGTAGCAGAATTTCCATCGGGTACAGTACATGGTTGTGTCTGCAATGTTGTCTCAATGGCTGATATGGAACAGCTTATCGTTGCAGCGACTGCGAAGTTTGGGAAAGTAGACTGCTTTATCAATAATGCAGGAATCTCCGATTCCTTCAGGAGCATTACAGAGAGCGATCCAGATGAATGGGGAAAGGTCATTGACACCAATCTCAAAGGAACCTATAACGGATGCCGTGCTGCAATCAGTTATTTTCTCAGGGAAAACAGAAAAGGAAAGGTAATCAATATGGCTGGATCCGGAAGTGACAAAGCCTCAAATACTCCATGGATCAGCGCCTACGGTTCCACCAAGGCAGCTATAGTCCGTTTTACGTACGCCGTTGCTGAAGAGTATCGACATACGGGCATCTCTGTCATGCTACTGCATCCAGGGCTGGTTCGTACCGGCATTGTCAGTGCTGATAACCCTACGATCGAACTTTCAAGGCAGTTAGCCACGTTCAACACTATTCTTGATATTTTTGCCCAGCCTCCGTCGGTTGCAGCAAGACTTGCCGTGAAACTTGCATCAAGCTGGAGCGATTCAAAAACAGGCATTTATTTTTCCGCCTTGAATGGGAGAAGAAAAAAGGTGTTGCTCCTGACCTATCCCTTCCGTAAAATAATGAACAGGATTGACCGTCGAACCTATTAATCCGGGTATCGTCATGAGAAAAGCTGGTACAACGACAGCCATACTTTTTTTCCTTTTTTCGGCCATTCTTCAGGGCTGTTACAGCTTTACAGGGGGCTCGTTACCTGCGCACCTGGAAACTATTGCAATTCCTGTGTTTGACGACCGTTCCGGTGCCGGTATTGCGCAGTTCCGGGCGGAACTTGCCAGAGCCCTTGTCGATAGAATAGAATCGCAAAGCTCGCTTCGCTTCACTCCATCCATGGCCCGTGCCGATGCGCTGCTTGAAGGAGCTATTATATCCTTTTCTGATGTGCCGGGGCAACTTTCCAGTACAACCGAGCGGGCTATGACGAATCGGATTACCATGGTTGTTCAGGTTACGATGGAAGATCGGGTCAAAAAAACAGTGCTTTTTACACAATCATTTGTCGGATTTGCCGACTATCCAGCAGGGAACTCTGTCGCTCAGCAGGAAGCAATTCGATTTTCCCTTGGTCAGATTGTCGACGGGATTTTTGACAGGGTTGTTTCTGGATGGTAAAATCACCGACAGGGCGCATTACAACAGCTACTGAAGGTGATTCAGATTTTATTTCATCACAATGACGATGTAAAACCTGTGGTATGCAGGTATCGACTAAAGGAGGTTGTTATGGGAACAAACAAGAATGTTGAGTACCGTCTTGAACTTGCTCGAGGGTTTCTGAATGAAGCAGAGCAGGATTATTCTCTCAAGAGGTGGCGGTCGTGTGTTTCAGGCTCAATAATCGTCCTTGAAAATACCGGCCTTGCTGTACTGATGCTTTTCGGTGTCTCTCCCTTGACCCATAAACCGGGCCGCCATTTGTCACAACTGATTTCAGAGGGAACAGTAGCATACGATGTCGCGGTATTAATTGAACAAATTCTTCCAGAGCTTGAAAAGTATGACTCACACGAAAAAATGCTTGCAAAATATGGAGATGAGGCATTATACCAGCTTCCTTGGGAGCTTTTTGGCGAAGAGCAGGCTGGATTAGCTATTGAGTCTGCCCGCAAGTGTATGCGTGTGAGTTCCGAAATAGCAGATCTGGTGCGGTAAAAAAATATTCCAAATAGCTTAACAGGATTTTTCATTGTACTTTTTTAGCTTGCGATATTTTTGTTTTCGAATGCCATCATGTTTTATTAAGAGATTCTAACGTGACTTAACAATGCAGAGAAAAAAGGACATTCTTTCCGTTTTTGTAACCGGTGATGTTACCATTGACTGGAATATCGCACATATCTCCACTGAATCAAATGAGTTAACTGATTGGACTGGTGAAGATAGTTGCCGAATGAACAGGCAACAGGGTGGCGCTGCCCTCCTTTGTCGAATGAGCTGGCAACATGGCAGTGCTGCCCTCCTTGCCGATCTCATGACGTCCATGACCAATCAACTCAAGGACGATCTCTCAATTCCTGTTGATGTTACAAGCATTCACACAACATCGGCAAAGACGATTGATCCATACGACCCGGGCTATTACCACTGTTACTCAGTTTGGTCGCCATACCGCGACAAGGAAGCTTCCGCCAATGTCGTCTGGCGGGTTGAGCGTTTTCTTGGTCTTGACCGCACCTCTAAAATCGCTGCTGAACAAAATGAAGTCGACAATGTTCCCACCGGCCCCGGGAATGCTGATATTATCGTTATTGATGACAGCAATCTCGGCTTCAGAGATCAACCATCTCAATGGCCAAAAGCGATAAGCCATCGTGAAGGTGATAATAAAGCTCCATGGATTATCGTTAAAATGTCGCAACCAATCGCGCAGGGCGCCTTATGGGAGCACCTTGTATCAAAATTCTCCGATCGACTTATTGTTGTTTTAAGCATTAACGATTTACGGCAGTCTGCAATTCAGGTCAGCGCCCAGATTTCATGGGAAAAAACGGCTCAGGAACTTATCTGGGAACTGACGCACAATCCCATGATCAACAGCCTGACGAATTCAGTCTACACTGTCGTTTCATTTGGTCCAACTGGCGCACTTCTTCTGCCCGGAGTTAAAAGGCATGAACCGTCCCAACTTTTTTTTGATCCATTCTATATGGAACGAGAATGGCCTGAAGGAAAAGGAGATATCATTGGTAAAACGTCTGTATTGGTAACAGGCATTGTTCGCGAAATTATCATCGACAATGAAAAGCCGGACCTTACCCAGGGAATCCAATCCGGCGTTAAGGCGATGCGTTATCTCCATAAGGCTGGATATGATGGTGGGACTGACTCTTCCCCTCGTCTGCAGTTCCCGATCGAAGGTGTTATTACACAGTTGAAGGGTGGAGAGAAGCCGCTTGCCGTTGCCGCCTGTCCGACACGTGATGTTGAACAACAATCTCAGCGCTCATCCTGGACTATCTTGAGGGATCGTTATTACGATGATCTTGAAGAGCTAAGTAAGCGAATCGTTCTTCAAGGTGCCAAAGCTGCCTTGAAAAATATTCCGATCGGGGAATTCGGAGAGCTTGTCACGGTGGATCGCCAGGAGATCGAATCACTCAGAAGCATTCACAGCCTGATGTCAGAATATTGCAATCAGCAGGAAGATCGACCTATTTCGATCGCAGTTTTTGGCCCTCCAGGTTCCGGGAAATCATTTGCCGTCAAGCAGATCGCAAAAGCAGCCAGTCCTGATAAAAAAATTGCAGAGAAAACACATACATTCAATCTCTCTCAATTCAAAAGCCCGGCAGATCTGATAGATGCTTTTCATCAGATTCGTGATGTGGCATTATCAGGTAAAA
>CAIYWF010000244.1 GCA_903929845.1 uncultured Chlorobiaceae bacterium
CCACGACTTTTGAACTCATCAAGAATACCAAGCTTGCTGATACGATCAGCTATGGTTTGGGAACAGTCGTGGTAGAGGTCGTAGACGTTCTGATTTTTTGGCAAATCTTTCAGGGCTGGCAGGTTTTTTTTCCACCAGTCGGCAAGGCTTTGAGCAAACTCCAAGTGTTTGCTTTTCAGTTCGGTACTTGCATCCAGAAATGCCGTTAAACTCTCTTTGCTTGCAATCGCTGGTATGAATTCACAGTAGCTGTTCTTGACCGGCACAAAAAGTTGTTCGCGAATACCGGCGTAGCTCTTCCAGTAATCGGCAAGGGCTTCAACTTCGGCCACTGGGATACAGCCATGCAGGTGCGCGTGGACGTCGTGCGGATCGGCGGGCGGGCTTTATTCGTTGTCGGCATTGATAAAGAGTACCTCCTTGCGGGCAGCGTCACCGGCTCGGTTGATAATGAGAATGGAAGCGGGAATGCCGGTACCGTAAAAAAGGGCCGGTGGCAGACCGATAACCGCTTCAAGATAGCCGCCGCTTGATCATCCGTTCCCGCATTTTACGCTCTTCACCGCCACGGAAAAGAACACCGTGCAGCATGATAACTTTGCGCTGTCGGGAAAGGCTTTCATCAATTCAGAGCCAACTTCCTGCTTTTGGTGCTTGATTTTTTCCCAGCGGGCACGTTGAGGCACAAAGAACTTGTACGCCTCTTCACGCTCCAAGCCCTCTTCGAGCTCCTTCCCTGCTACACCGCGTTTTTCAAGCTGCCCTTTTCGGTTGAGGCGTTCAAGGGCAAACTGGTCGTTGACTCGTTTCAGAAAGAGCATGGCAATGACATACTCCTTGAACTCCGAAGCATCCATGTTCCCGCGCAGCGATTCGCAGGCCTCTTCAAGGAAGTTTTCTAACCACGACAGTGAAAGTTTATGAGCCATTGGGGGTTTGGTTGTTTTATGCATACTGTGGAGGGAGGGGGCTTGGAGTGCGTTCGAGTATTACGTAGATTTAATTTCGCTATGGCACAAACTTCTTTACCTGAAGATCCTTCATTACCTTATAGTGTTTGTCGTTTCCCGTGACCACAGGAAGTCCATAAGCAATTGCCGTAGATCCAATTAAGGCATCTGCCAGTTGTATGGAATGACTGAGAAAATGTTGTTCCACATAAAACATGGCTTTTGCAGATACCTCTTCGGAGACATACAGAATTTGTGCATTCCATCCATGGAGTGCTTTACGGAGTTTGGTTAACTCTTGTTTATTTCTCAATCCCTGGACGAGTTCTATATAGGTAATGACAGAGATAAAAAAATTGTTTGAGTTTTCAATGAGCTGATATGCTTTTTCATTACCTCGCATATACCAAATAAGAACGTCAGTATCAATAACCATCAGAATCGTTCTTTTCTTAAACCTCTAACATACTCATCGACATTTGTTACCATCTCATTATCTTCCCACATTCCGAACAATTCATTTGTTTCGGTTTGCCTTTTAAGTTCCTGGTAGGGAACAAGTTTGGCGCAGGGCTTTCCCCGGAAGGTAATAACAACTTCCTCGCCCCTTTTTAAGGAGTCTATGAGCTCTTTTGATTTAAATCTCAGCTCTTTTGCGGTTGCTCTCATGATCTCCCCTCCAGATTGAAAGTTTCTACTTCATAGTATACATTTGAAAAAATGTATAGTCATTTTTTTTTGAGGCAAGGCAATTATTCTAATATTATGCCCATCAGCTAACAACGGTGTTTTGCATTATAACAAACAAGTTTAGTCTCTCAAAACACAACTACATTAAAAAGACGTCACTCCTGAACCTGCACAGCCATCCCGCCTTTCAGCTCATTGGAGGGATGAACCACAACCCGCTGCCCCTCACTGACCCCGCCAAGCACCTCGGCCTGCCAGGTGCCGCGCATTCCGAGAGTGACGCTCCTGTCAACCGCCTTGCCATTCTCTATAGAAAAGAGATGCCATCCATTTTGGCCTCTGAAGAGGCTACTGACCGGCACCTGAAGCACACTCCTGGCTTCACGGAGCACAATACTTGCCTGAACACGGAAGTTATCGCCGAGCAGCGGTTCATTCGTGCAAGGAACCGCGACAATGTTTACCCGTTTTTCTTCAATGCCAAGCGCTGAGACCTTGTTGAAGGCCGCAGGGTCAACGGTTTTCACCACACCCTGCAACTCCTTATCACCACCCCAGTTGGTGATGAGCACCCGGTTTCCCGGCTTTACCGCAATGGCATCAGAAGAGAGCACGTCAATTACAATTTCAATTGCGGAAGGGTCGCCAATATCGAGCAAGGGTGAACCGGCGGAAATGATTCTTTCACTTTTTTCATGGATCCTGAGCACTCTCCCGTTAACCGGAGAGAAGACACAAACAGGCTTACCTGCCGTCTGCCGATCAACTACTGCCTGAAGAGCTGCAAGATTGAAATGGGCAGCTTTAACAGCGGATCTGGCCTGATCGGACTCTTTTTTTGATATGTTCGTCTCATTCTCTGCAAGTTCATAGCTCTCTTTTGAAACAGCGCCTTCGCGAAAGAGGTTCTGTTGCCGAAGAAAACTGCGTTCGGCCTGCTCAGTTGAGAGCCTGACCTGCCGTTCCCTGGCCATGGCCTCATCAAGGGCTGCGCG